>NZ_KI912435.1:78569-176294 GCF_000518425.1 Pseudoalteromonas sp. 23_GOM-1509m | reverse complement strand
CAGATCCCCAAGCAATAACTTTCTCATCGTTGTTGAACTTTGCTTCATGAAAACGACGTAACAGTGCCGGAATAACATGAGAGTTTTCAGGGTGAAAGTTATCGTTTTCACCATATAAATTCGTTGGCATTACCGAGCGGTAATTACGACCATATTGGCGGTTATAAGACTCACACATCTTTATACCTGCAATTTTAGCTATTGCGTAAGGTTCATTTGTCGGCTCTAAGGTATCAGTTAATAAAGCGCTTTCAGACATTGGCTGTTTGGCTAACTTAGGGTAAATACATGAAGAACCTAAAAACAATAAATTTTGAACACCTGCCATGTGAGCACTGTGAATAATATTATTCTGAATAGTCAAGTTTTCATAAATAAACTCCGCTGGATAAGTATTATTAGCAATAATCCCCCCCACTTTTGCTGCGGCTAAATAAACTTGATCAATTTTATTATTCTCAAAAAATAAACCAACAGCGTTTTGGTCTAATAGATTGAGCTCGCTGCGGTCTTTTGTAATTAGGTTAATATCAGGGTTTGAGGCTAGCTGACGAACAATAGCAGAACCTACCATTCCCTTATGCCCTGCTACAAAAACATTTTTCATAATAGATCCATGTAAAAGTTGCTGCATAGTAAAATGCAGCAACAGTAAATTAAAAGTTACTCTACAGACACGCTTATGTTATAACCGTGAGTTTTCAAAATGGCATGTTGCTTGGCTTTGCCTAGATCATTTTGCACCATTTCAGCACACATCTGTTCAACAGTGATCTCTGGTGTCCAACCCAGTTTTGCTTTTGCCTTTGAAGGATCGCCTAATAAAGTTTCTACTTCTGCGGGGCGGAAATAACGCGGGTCAACTTTAACAATCACATCGCCTACGTTTAGCGCATGAGCATTGTCGCCTTCAATCGCAACCACTGTTGCAATTTCGTTAACGCCTTCACCGCTAAATTCAAGTGTTATACCTAGCTCTTTAGCTGATAAACGAACAAAATCACGGACTGAAATTTGCTTACCTGTTGCAATTACAAAATCTTCCGCAACATCTTGTTGTAACATCATCCACTGCATACGAACGTAGTCTTTAGCATGTCCCCAATCACGTAATGCGTCCATATTACCTAAATACAAACACTTTTCTAAACCTTGAGAAATATTAGCTAGAGCACGAGTAATTTTACGGGTTACGAATGTTTCACCACGACGTGGCGATTCGTGATTAAATAAAATGCCATTACACGCATACATACCATAAGACTCGCGATAATTCACTACTATCCAATAAGCATACATTTTTGCTACTGCGTAAGGCGATCGAGGATGAAACGGTGTAGTTTCTTTCTGAGGTATTTCTTGTACTTCACCATAAAGTTCAGACGTTGATGCTTGATAAAATTTAGTTTTTTTCTCAAGCCCTAAAAAGCGAATAGCCTCTAATAAACGCAATGTACCTATTGCATCTACATCTGCTGTATACTCTGGCGCTTCAAAAGAAACAGCAACGTGGCTTTGTGCACCTAAGTTATAAACTTCATCTGGCTGCACTTCTTTCAAAATGCGCGTCAAATTAGATGTGTCAGTTAAATCACCGTAATGTAAAAAAAACTGAGGATCAGTTTCATGGCGATCTTGATAAATATGATCAACGCGCTCAGTATTAAAACTTGAGGCACGACGTTTAATACCATGTACTTCGTATCCCTTTTCCAATAGCAACTCAGCTAAGTATGAGCCATCTTGGCCAGTAACACCGGTAATTAGCGCAACTTTCTTCGACATTTTTGTATTCCCTTTTTCAATCACAAGCAATAGCTTGTCTTTCTATTTTTAAAAACGTTATTGATGAGCCAAAACTCAAAAAAACTAACTCTTTTTAACTAACTTAGTTAAGTCTGAAACAAACTGATCTAAAATTTTGTCTTTTGATAAAAACTGCTCAGCAAACTGACGTGCAATTGAATTATGCTCAGTGTTATTAACTAAAAGCATTTTGCTTAAGCCATCAATAAAAGCGGTAGTATTTTCTGGCTCTACACAATTAAATATACCAGGATGCTTAGTAGCAATTTGACCAAGTTCAGTATCTAGCTCAGCGGTCACTAACGCATGACCACCTGCCGATAAAATATTTGTTAGTTTGGATGGCAGTACAGCATCTGCCGCACCTTTTTTTTGTACAACCAAATGTATATCAGCCAGGGCTAGCATTTGAGGAACTAATTCCCACGGTTGAAGGGGTTTAAAATAAACATTACCTAACTTCAATTGCGCCGCCTTATCTTTAAGCGTATCAACATAAGCACCTGCGCCAACTAATACAAACTTAACATCTGTTTGTGACTGAAATTGCACTGCAGCATCTAGTACCACTTCGAGGCCCTGCTTATTACCAATATTGCCCGCGTACAAGACAATTTTATCACTTGGAGCAAAACCCCACCGTGCTTTTAATTGTGCGCCACACGTTTCCGGCGTCACAAAATCAGTATCGGACCAATTCGGAAAATGAATAATTTTGGCAGTATCAACACCTTTGACTTTTGCATTTTCAATCATTGAATAAGAGATAGTCGAAATTGCATCAAAACGGCGCATCAACCAGCGTTCAATACCTTTAACTAACTTTGCAGCCATGCCATCGCCCATCATACCAAGACCAAACAGGGCATCAATTTCATAATCTTGAATGTGCATGACCGCTTTAGTACCCGTTAATTTGGCATAAAGTAAGGTAAACGGGGCGCAAAACAGCGTTGGTTGTACCAACATTATTACATCAGCCTTTTTAAATAAACGACCCACTAAGGCAAAGGTTGAAGTCAACGCAAACGTACTTAAATGAATGAGTCGCTTTAGTGTGGTTACTTTTGATGGGACATAAAGCGGGCAACGCACAACATTAACCCCATTAATATTATCGCTCTGGTAGCTAAATTTTTTGAAACCTTCATGTACCTGCCATTCTGGATAATAAGGTGGTGCAACTATTGCTGTTACCATTAAGCCGCGCTTTACTAGCTCAGGACACATCTCACCATTATATTTACCAATTCCGGTTAGCTCTGGCGAGTAATTCAAGCTTTGTAAAATTAACTTCATTTATATTTATCCAAGCTATAACCAGTTAGTCTTTCAAGAATCGCTAATTTTTCATTGTTTGTATTTGTATTATTCCATTCTTTCTCGATTTCTATACACTTTAGATCAACTAATGTACGGTACCAGAATGCCTGCATGAAATGATATGCAAAGCCTCTTGAACCATCTAGAAAACCTAGTTGTAAAAAATATCGGAAATTAAAATATACAAACGGTCTTACAAAATAAGGAAGTCTCATATATACGGACTGCTTAAAAAAACGTTTAAGCTTAATAGATAGGCTTGTAGCTGCATTTATTTTACTATCAGAGTTTGGTAAGAGCCGTTTAAGCATAATATCTACTACCTCACGCGAAGCATACTTATTATGCTTATCAATAAACCAAGATACTGAATTCAGATTATCATCAGCAAAGCCTCCCTTTAATAAACAGGAGCTCCCTTCATCTAAAACAATATGCTCATCCATCCAACGTTGCTCAATGTGGGCTGTACCTCGCCTAAATAAGCGCAACATCGGTAATGGATACCTGCCACCATATTTTACCCATTTACCCAAAAAGATATGCTTACGATTGAAGATAGCTCCATTATGACCATTTCCATTTTTTAGGATAAATGAATTAATGTTTTCGACTAACACATTATCGACTGTTTCATCTGCGTCTAATCGTAGTACCCAATCAGATGAAATATTACAATTATCTATTGCCCATTGAAATTGTTGTGCTTGGTTAATAAAAGGATTTTTAAATACTTCTGCGCCAAAACTTTTAGCTATGTGGCAAGTTTTATCATTTGAAAAACTGTCAACTACTATTATCCTAGCATTTAGACTTAAAAATGATTCTAAACATCTTTTAATGTGTAATTCTTCATTAAAAGTCAAAACAATAATCGTCAAATTTTTACAGTTCACTATACTTCACCATATATTTTTTCTTCATGGGTAATTATTTCTTCTTCATTGAACCTTTTGGATATTTCTCTCGCAGGTATACCACCGACAATAGAGTATGCAGGTACATCCCTATTTACAAAAGAATTTGTGGCTACAATAGCACCTTTACCAATCTTTATACCTGCTTTTAATGTGACACGTGAACCAATCCAAACATCATCCTCAATAATTGTTTTGTTAACTTGTTTAGCAGGGGCAACTCTTAAAGGTTGTCCAATTTTTCTATAATCGTGATCATTACCAGCAAGTCTAAAATCTGAAGAAATTAGCACTCCTTTACCTATTGTGATTTCCGAATTAATATTTGCTCTTGGCCCCAAATATGAATAATCACCAATTTTAATTTTTGCACCATCTAACCAAAGTGGAAAACCAAATCGACACTCTATTCCAACATCGAAACTGCAGGCTCTAAACTTTCCTATGCGATAAATAGTCCAATGTAATATTTTTTTTACTTTTGAATCACTATGTAATTTATGAAAAAACTTCTTATTCATTTTAAAGCTTACCCTTTATAAAACTAGCAATAGCCATATATTTCTTTCCAAAAATTAAAGATGCAATAAAACGAAAAGATAGAAATATAGCAGGCCATTTAAGCAGAACAGTAATTAGTAAAGATGAAAAGTCTTTAAATTTTTTAACTGAGTTAGCTTGCATCCAAAATGTAAAACACGTTGTAGTTAATATATTCGAAGTAAATTGCCGATAACCTTTTACATCTGACCTGGATGCCTTTTGGTTAATTAAAGTCAACAAAACTGTTTTTAAACTAGTAAACCAGAAATCATAATTTAACGTTGTCATAACAGAACTAGGTCTTAACCGACGGCAATATAAGGGTTCATTTAAACAATAAACTTTTGAATTACGCTCTTCTAATAATAAATCAGTGGTAAAAAGATTATCTTCAAACATTATACCTTCATGGAAAGATACATAATTCAGCAACTCTGCCTTAAAGAAGTACATACAAGGTGATACATTGTACTTATTCTCTTGAATACAAATATTAAAATACTCAACACTATTTAAAATCTTTCCATAACATTGTTCAGGCCTAGAAAAGCTTGGAGGTCTAACAGTGTCTATATAGCCATCATCTAAAAACTCTGTAGCATCAAAAGTGATTATGTCTGGTGATAAAGTTGTTACTAATTTATCTATACTAAGAAAGATCTCTTCTTCGATATAGTCGTCTCCATCTAAGAACATTACGAATTCTGAATTTATAGCTTCTAACGCGGCATTACGTGCTGAAGATTGACCACCATTATTTTTAGAAATTAAAGTGAAAAAATCGGAATCATCGTACATTTTAATTTTACTTAATGTAGAGTCTGTACTTCCATCATCAACTACAATTATTTGTACATTAGAAAACAATTTAACAGCCTTCAACACACTTAGAATTGCTTCATCGATATAATTTTCAATATTATAAGCTGTTATTACTACGGCAAATTTATACATATTAAGCCTCTCAGTACTACTGGAACGATACTTTCGCAACTTCAGCTAGTAAGCCAAAATCACAAGATGTGCTAACTTACTTTTTACTTAATGTGCTTCTTAGGCTACATAAGGAAAAATAAACTAAAAAAATATTTATAGAGTTCACCAAAATACGAGTAAGCCTAATATCTCTGTAGAAGAACAAGTAATATGCGAAGTCAGAAGTGAAATAGGCAACTAATGATGCAGCTACTGCTCCCATGACACCATATTGAGGTATTAGTAAACAATTTAAAATAATATTTAACAACGCAGCAAGGAGTGTCTTTCTAAATTCATGTCTGGTCTCCCTTTCTAAAATTAAGTAGCGAGAATAGACCGCCGCAGGAAAAGTAAATAAAAAGTTAATAGATAATAAGCGCAAGACTTCAACAGATGCATCAAATTCCTTACCAAAAAAAGTATGAACTACAAACTCTGACAATAAATAAAACCCTGTAACCGTTATGAGAGCCAAGAAGAACATAATATTGGAAATGCTTTTCATCATTATCCAAAACGTTTGCTTTTCCTGCATATAAAAATAAGTTAATTTTGAAAATAAGACAGTCATTAAAATTGTAGGGATAATCAGAAAAGGCTGAATAAGTGACATAGCAACACCATATGTCCCCACATCTAGATGTGAGCCAAAATACTTCAACATTATTACATCAGATTGCATAAAAATAGCACTGAGCAAAACGGCAAAAAGTAATGGAGATGCTTCTTTAAAAATAGGCTTTAGGTCAAAAAATCCCTTTTCACATATATAGTTAACTTTTTCATGATTTATATAAATATATTGAAAATAAGTACTCAAAAGAACGTATACGGGCCAAAAGTACCACAAGAAGTTAGCCACTTGATAAGTATATAAAAGCCAACATATCAGGATAGCCAATATTGAAGAAAATACATCTGTGGCTAATATAATTATTCCCAATGCCTTCGTCTCAAGAGATTGCCTAAAAACAATAATTCCTTTAGAGAAATGATAAAATATCAATGATAAGAAAATGCTCTCATAATGGGTCTCATCCAATAAAAACAATATTAACCAAATGATTAATGCATAACCTACAAATGAAATTAACTTATATTTAAATACCAAGGTTAAGTAGTTTACATTTGTTGGGTTCCTATGGAGCGAAAGTTCTCTGTATATAAGCTGATCTATTCCCATATGATAAATAAAAGAGAAAAAGAACATTAACGATTGTATAAATATAAAGCTTGAAAATTTCTCTACGCCATAAAACCTGGCAACAAATGCTCCAAATATAAATATTGCTACCATAGAGAGTATTTTTGCTAGAAATATAGCTAACGAAGATTTATAGCTAAACATCAGAATTATCCTTGTCTAACTTTTCATAAGCAGGAACTGTGTACAGTAAAAAAACAAACCAAGTTGGAGAAAAGTAATACATAAAACTAGTTTCAGTAAAATTGAATAAAATAGTCAAAAGCCAAATTGACAACGGTAGTAAATTTCCATACCTGAAGGCTATTAAACTATTGATTAGCGACTTGTAGATTAAAAGCATTAACAAAAACACGCCTACTGTACCCAAAGATAGCAACATATCAATATAACCATTATGAGCTTGCTCTATTTTTAAGAACCACATAGTTTCATTATCAATAGCATTTGCTGCAACAACTGATACAGACTCATCAACTTGCCAAAAAGAAGAAAAACCCTCACCCACATAGAAAGAATCTAAAGACGATAATGCCAAACTCCAAATTGCGCCTCTGCCCGTTAATATTTCAGGCGGTAAATCATAGACAAAAAAATCTAATATATTCTCAATATAAAATGGCACTAATATAAACACGATAAAAAGCAGTAAAATCGATAAACACTTAACAACATATAAGAGTGAATTAAACTTAAAAAAAGACATCAGATGTTTTAAAATTAATGGCATTAAAATACATATAGACGCTGTAAAAAATGCTGTTTTGGCACCAATCAAAAAACAAACTGCAATCAATATCAGTGAAAAGGATTTTTTCTTAATTGTTGATTGACTACTAAAATAAAAAAAAACTGAAATAATAGCTAAAATTCCACCTAATTGATTTTTATGGTAATGAAGCCCTGATATTCCATTACCCATTTGGCCAAGAGAAGGTATAAATGCTATTACGAAAAGGTCGATAACTAATAGTACATAAAAAAAGACTAATAATACTTTTTCTCGTTTTTTATAATTAAGACTATGTAAGATATATGCAACAGAAAGTAACATCAAAATTTGATAATAAAATCTGTATAAAGAGAGTGCACTTGTTTCTGACCAGAAGATTGATAGAAAAGCCCAAAAATTTAATAATAATAAATAATTTAAGCTGCTATTTTTTTGAAATGATTGCTTTATATTTTTTACATTAACCAAGAGTAGAGCACTAAAAAGTGAGAGTAATATATATAATAATATTCCATTTAAGGGGGTTCTTAACTGTAAGTGTAAAAAAAACGAAAAAAACAAAAGACTAAACATAAATGTCTGATTGCTATTTATTTTTTCAATTAATTGCTTATACATGGACTTTCCAGTTAGCCGTAAAAAACATAAAAACCACCCTTATTGCTCACTCTGATTAATTACAAATACAAAGTAACAAAACTATCTTTTGACCATCTTTGGCTTTTTTACTTTTCTCCCTAAAAACAGTCTAGATAATAAATAATGCCTAGAGAGCAAGTAATCCAACACGATAGGGCCAAATAGGCCAAATACTAAACCAACAAACACATTGACAATATCGCTATTTACAGCAAAGTAGTTTAATAAAACACGTGAAAAAACTAAAAAATACACGTGATACAAATAGATAGTAAATGAAAAACTTCCTATGTAGACAAGCGCTTTTATCTTAATTTTACTGAAGTAAAAAAACGAACAGCCAACAAATCCTATAAGTAAACCAAATACACTTGTCCTATCAAAATCATTACCTTCTTTAATACTTAAATACTTAAATACTAATGAGCTAATAAATATACAAGCTAACACTCCAATTAGAGTGAAATTAAGCTTTTCACTATGCGTTTCTCGTAAACCTATTAATGTACCTAATGCGAAATATGGAAGTAGAAAGAAAAACCCTGACAAAGAGAAAAACAAAATATTAGTAGGCATCAATAAAGACAAAGCAATGCCAAGGCAAAGTAATAATATATATGCTGTTTTTACAGAAACCTTTACGAAAGACATCATGCCGTAAAGTAAAAAGATTAAAAACATCGATTGTAAAAACCAAAAATGGAATTTAGATTCCCACAAAACTGAAATATAATAGAAATAACTGGTCACTTCTACAGTTTGATTCGCCCCTGGGGCGTTAGCCTGAATGATCAGGTATATGGGCCCTAGTGTTATTAAGGGCACCAAAAGGCGGAAAAACTTCCCCTTCAGGAGCATGTTAAATTGGCTTGGTAGAATGCCTCTGAAAGAGAATATGATGCCACTTAAAAAAGCAAATAAAGGCATCCTGACATTTTCAAGCATTGTGTTAAATAAAAAGTAGCTATTACCTTCCGGAAGCTTTAAACCCGAAATGATTGGTGTACCCACTAAGTGATTAAGCACTAAAAAAAGACACGCTAGTCCTCTTAAGGTCTCTAAACTTTGAATTTTTTGTCCCTTCACTTCTATTCCTTTACGGTTATTTTCATTAACACAGCAAGACAGTAACACTTGATTTACACAATTAATTGCTTAACGCGCTTTGTAAATTCTTCACCCATTAGGTTTGATTGCATTGCGTATTCTACGTTTGCAAGCATGTAACCTAATTTTGAGCCGCAGTCGTGTGACTTACCTTTTAAATGGTACGCTTCAATTGTTTCAAGATGACGTAACTGCAATAATGCATCTGTTAATTGTATTTCGCCGCCAGCCCCTGGAGGCGTAAACTCGAGTAAATCCCAAATAGCGGGTGATACAACATAGCGCCCTGTTATGGCTAAATTACTGGGTGCTTCGTCATTGTTTGGCTTTTCAACCATGTTGGTAATGGTTGCATTTTCGCCAGGCGCAATATTTTTACCTGCCAAATCAACCACACCATAGTTGTGCACTTCCTCATGAGGGACAGGTTCAACCATAATTTGATTATGTTTAGTACGTTCAAATTGGGCGATCATTTGCGCTAGGTTATCAACCTTAAGATTTGACTTATATTGATCGATAATTACATCGGGCAATAAAATAGCAAAAGGGTTGTTGCCTATAATTGGGCGTGTTTCAAGTATTGCATGGCCTAAACCTAATGGCGCCGATTGACGAACCGATATAATGCTTACATCACGCGGGATTATTGAACGCACCTCTTCTAATAGGCTGCGTTTTACGCGCGCTTCTAGAGTAGCTTCTAGCTCAAAGCTGGTATCAAAATGATTTTCTATTGCGTTTTTAGAAGCATGAGTAACGAGTACAATTTCTTTAATACCGGCTTTTACGGCTTCGTTTACAACGTATTGAATGAGAGGTTTGTCGACTAGTGGAAGCATTTCCTTTGGTGTTGCTTTGGTAGCGGGTAACATACGGGTACCCAAGCCTGCAACAGGCAAGACTGCTTTTAATACTTTCACTTCAATTCCTTTTATAGTTACTTTTGGTTATAACGTAGCTATTTATAAAATACCGCTGCGAGTAGCGAGTTTTAAATACTACTAACCATATGGGCGGCTATTATACACAACACAAACAATCGCTCAATATAAAAAGCAGCCTTTTTGATTGTTTTAGGTTAATTTTTTGTTAACATTTTATTTTTTGCTTTTTTTGTAATCTATCATTTTATTCTCAATGGGAATATAATGGCTTTGTTAACATTTTAGGGATGGGCTTTGTGCGCGTTGGAATTTGCATCATTATATTAGTGTCTTTTTTTGCTTGTGCACAAGACATGCTTTTGCATCTGCGAAATAGCGATATAATAAGCCGTGCCAAACAGTTTTACGGCGATGCAGGCCACCAACGTATAAAAACGTGGCTGAGTTTTATAGATGACTCTGCCGATAAGAGCGAATGGCAAAAAATTCATTTAGTTAATGATTTTTTTAATAAGCATATAAAGTACAAAACCGATGACGAACTTTGGCAAAAAAAAGATTACTGGGCCACCCCTCTAGAAAGCCTAGGTGTTGGCATGGGTGACTGTGAAGATTATGTTATTGCTAAATATTTTACTTTAATCGCTTTAGGTATCCCCGAAGATAAAATACGCTTTATGTATGTACGCCAGCGTACGGTTAATCAACCACACATGGTGCTTATATACTTTGAACAACCAAACCAAATACCGTTGGTGCTTGATAACTTTAATACAAAATTAGTGTCTGCAAGCAATCGGGGCGATTTAAAACCTATATATAGTTTTAATGGCCAAGGTTTATGGTTAGCCAAATCGAAAGGGTTAGGTAATAAGGTTAAAAATAGTCGTGGCGTTTCTGCTTGGAACACTATGCTTGAACGAATTGAACAAGGTGAGCTTGCCCCCGCCGCCAGTAACAATAAAGGAACTAGTAGTTATGTCTCGAATATTTAAATATGGATTGAGTTTAAAAACTCAAGTATATGGCTTGATCATATTAATTTCGGTTATTTCATTTTGTGTACGCGTTATTACCGATGTGGATACAACCCGTAATTATTTACAAACGCAAATGGCCAGCCATGCGCAAGACACCGCTACCAGTTTAGGGCTTTCTATATCTCCTTATTTAGAAGACGACAGCCTAATGATTGCCGAAACTATGGCAACCGCTATTTTTGACTCTGGTTATTACAGCCAAATTAAATTTACCGATGTGCAAAATAATATAGTGTTTGAGTTACAAAACCCTAAACGCGTTGAATCTGTTCCAGGTTGGTTTATTAGTGCTGTTGAACTGAGTGCACCTACTATGCATTCTGAAATAAACAATGGTTGGATGATGGCAGGCACACTTGATGTAACCAGCCATACTGGGCAATCTTACCTTACCTTATGGCAACACACACTCCGCAGCTTATATAGCTCATTTTTGCTATTAGCAGCATCGCTGGCTATTGCATTTTTAATTTTACGCGCAGTATTTAAGCCGTTAAAAGCAGTAGAAGACCAAGCCACTTTAGTGACTCGAAAACGCTTTACCTTAAATAAAGAAATACCGGTAGCACGGGAGCTTCGCACTGTAACCCAAGCCATAAATAATATGGTTATAAACTTACAAAGTACGTTCGATTCGCTGACCAAACAAACACAAGCGCTTACTGAAGAAGTTTATATAGATTCGTTAACGGGGTTGGGTAACCGTAAGTCGTTTGAAAACCACTTTAATTCTGTTGTAAATAATATTACTGACGATACGCCAATTACTGCAATGATGCTTACCCTACCCTCGTTAAATAATATTAACCAAGTGGTAAGCTACCAAGATGGTGATCAGCATGTACTTGATGCCGCTAAAATACTTAAGCATGTCGCCGATGAGTTACCAAATTCAACCATATTTAGGCTTAACGGGGGTACGTTTGTATTACTGGCCCCATATGACGTTTTATTTTTAAATAAAGCCCGCCTAGACCTCATTGATAATTTAAGTCAAAAAGAAAACAGCTTACATATAAACGGTTACGCTAATTTAGCCATTGTTGGCGTTGAGCAAGGAGCGAGTTTAGGTGAAGTGTTATCGCTACTTGATACTGGTTGCACTATAGGTGAAGACACTACGTTTGATAAAAACGATAAAGAGTCATTATTTAGTGTTAACCAATGGCGTACCTTAATTAAGTCGATTATAAATGCTGGCGAAGTGAGTTTTTCGGTGCAACCTGTTAAACAAGCTAATAAAACTGATTCTCAGTGTTACTTTGAGGTATTTGCACACTTTATTCATGAAGGCGAAAAGGTAAATAATGGTCACTTATTTGCGATGGCTGAAAAGTTAAATTTAACCGAAGAACTCGATAAAAAAATTATACGTAGCTTTGTAGATGTAAAAGAGCACTACCCTAATGATGTGTTTGCGTTGAATATTAGTAAAGCATCCTTGTATTCAGCCGACTTTATACAATGGCTTACCCTTTACTCGCACACTAAACCGGTAATTAAAACAAACTTAGTGTTTGAACTACATGAAATTGGTTTGCTTTATAACGTGCATGTTGCGTCTTTACATATAGATGCAATTAAAGAGCTGGGTATTAATGTGTGTATTGAACACTTTGGTACTAGCTTAACGTCGTTTAGGTATTTACAAGGTCTTGATATTGAGTACGTTAAAATTGATGGTAGTTACATTCAAGATTTGGTAACTAACCCGCAAAGTCAATTTTATATTCAAACAGTTAATAATATTTGTCATGGCTTTGGTATTAAAGTTTTAGCCTGTTTAATTGAAAAAACCGAGACTTTAGAAATACTTGAATACCTAGGATGTGATGGGGTACAAGGTAATTTAATATTACCACCATCAAAAATTATTAAATCTAATGAAAATGGCGTAAATAAAGAGTTTACTTTTTGCACCGATGCGCTAAAATTTTGCAATTAGTACTCAACCAAGGGACGAGAAATGAAAAAATTAATTTTAGCTGGCTTAGTAGCTAGTGCGTCTGCTCTAACTGCTTTGCCAACCTATGCACAAACGGATAATAATGCTGTGGTTCAAGAAGTGAGCATAAATAGCATTATTGATATTCTTAATAACGTAACAGCAGATACTACGCCAGAGCAATTACGCGAAGATTTAGTAGAAGCGATTAAACGTATTTGTAAAAATAAAGAAAAAATCAAGCTAGACGAAAAACTGCTTAATGGCGCTTGTGGCGCTGCTGATATAGATGCAATGGTTGCTGCTGTTGTGGCACGTTTTGGTGCAGACAATCCATTAATTTCTGACTTTTTAGCTGCTCTTTCGGATGCTGGTTTAGATACTGATGCAATTACCCTAGCAGCAATTACCGCAGGTGTTGATGCAACAACCGCTTCTGAAGCAACTGCTGCAGGTCCTGGTGCGGGTCAGCCTACTCCGCCAGTAGGCAGCTTACCAACATTACTAACACCTCCAGGTTCTGGTGGTACAGGCGGTGATAACGGTATATCTGAAGTCGGTAACTAGTTTTTACTATTAGTATATTCAAACGCAGCCAATTGGCTGCGTTTTTACTTTGTTTGAGTTTATTTTGAATCGTTTTATATTTTTTCTTATTTGCCTGATCTTATTTTTACTCCCCCTTCCTTTAGGTAGTTACAGGCCTTGGGCAATTTTAGCTATTGGTATTTTAACTAGCTTTACCTTTATTACTCACTTGGCAAACAGTGTTTTAAATAACCAACAAGCGCTCTTACCTCCTCGATATACTTGGCCGTTATTTACTGCCTTAGGCATTGTTGCTTTGGTGTGCGCGGTTCAGTTATTTGGCGTAAGTGTTGATGCTTTTCAAACAAAACAAATGTTATTAAAAACCAGTTTTTTAATAATGTTGAGCTGGTTAATATTTAATTACTGTAATAACGTAAATCGTATTAAAAAATTAATTTACGCCGTCATTTGCGCCGGTGTTTTTCAGGCTTTGTATGCTAGTTACTTAAACTTATCGCCCGATATTGTTAGCCCTTTATTTGGCTACAAACACACCGACAGAGCGATTGGTACTTTTACCTATTCTAACTTTTTAGCTAACTATTTAGCGCTGTGCTTATGCTTAGGCATTGGTGTTTTAATTAGCGAACTAAAACGCACTAACAACGGCTACAAGCCTACTTTAAAACAAACCTTACGTGCTTGGGCTGAGATTATATTAAGCTCTAAAATAATTTTGCGTATATCGCTAATTATTATAATTGTGGCGCTTATTTTAACCCGTAGTCGCATGGGTAATTCGGCCTTTTTTATCGCCTTAATTATAGTGAGCTTACTGGCGCTGTTTGTTTATAAACAAAAGCCTAAGGCATTTAAATTGCTGATTGTGAGCTTTTTTATTATCGATTTAATCATCATTGGTGCCATTTTCGATGTAGAAAAGGTAAAACAACGTATTAGCGAAACCAGTTTACAATCGGAAACTCGCGATGAAGTTGTACGCGACTCAATCCCACTAATTTTAGATAACCCGTTATTAGGCTCGGGCGGCGGTACTTTTTACACTGCGTTTCCCGCGTATCAGTCTGAGCCCTACTCTGGCTACTACGACAACGCGCATAACGATTATGTACAATTTGCAGTTGAGCTGGGTATTCCTGCAACGGCGTTATTGGGGCTGTTAGTGGTTTATTGTTTATGGTTATGTATTAATACTATGCGAACGCGCAAAACGGCCCTTTATCAGGGTGTGGCGTTTGGTTGTGCTACGGCTATTGTGGCAATGATGCTGCATTCGTCGGTTGATTATTCGCTACAGGCTGGGGCTAATTCGATGTTGTTTATAGTGGTGTTATGTTTAGCTTTATTAACCAATAAGTTGCCAGCACCAAAACGGATTAAAAAACGGCGAAGTGAAAGTTAACGGGCTGCGGGGAGCGAGTCACGAGCTGTATCCTAACATCTTTTTGGCCTTCTCATTTGTTCCTCATTCCCTTCTCTTAGTTCAATTAGATCTTTAAGAAAAGTATGCAGAAAGAGGGTTAAGAGACGCTTCTAGAGGTTAAAGGTTCAAATTATCGGGCTGCGGGGAGCGGGTTACGAGCCTAATCCCTAACACTTGTTTTATCTTCTCATTTGTTCCTCATTCCCTTCTCTCAGTGCAATAAGATCTTTAAGAAAATTATTCACAAAGAGGGTTAAGAGACGCTTCGCTTTTAGAGGTTAAAGTCGAAAGTTATCAGGCTGCGGGCCTAATCCCTAAAACTTGTTTTATCTTTTCATTTACTCCTCATTCTCTTCTCTCAGTGCAATAAGATCTTTAAGAAAATTATTCACAAAGAGGGTTAAAAGACGCTTCGCTTTTAGAGGCAGTAACAAAACAATTAATCACTTGGGTTAGTGGCTTTATTTTCTCATTTACTTCTTATTCTCTTCTCTCAGTTCAATTAGACCTAAGTGAATGATGCACAAAGAGAGCTAAGAGACGCTGCGCTTTTAGTTGTTTAGCCCGCAACTCGAAGCTCGTCGCTCACGACATTAAAAAATGACGCGACATGAAATCGCTGCTACAAGTCGGCAATAATATCAATCTAAAACCTATCGCCTGTTCCAATTTACTGCTCTTCTAAATCAAATTCGGTAGTGTGGCCATCGCCGTGTATGAGCTGGTAGCGGTCTAAATTACCGCCTTTGAGAGTAACCAAACTAATAGCCGAATCACTTACTAGGTACTTTTGCCCTTTGCCTTTAGTTTGGTGTTTGTCTACTTCCATATGCCAGCGTTTAGTAAAAAAGTTAAGCGGACTTTTAGGGCCATAT
Organism: Pseudoalteromonas sp. 23_GOM-1509m; assembly: GCF_000518425.1. NCBI lineage: Bacteria > Pseudomonadati > Pseudomonadota > Gammaproteobacteria > Alteromonadales > Pseudoalteromonadaceae > Pseudoalteromonas > Pseudoalteromonas sp. 23_GOM-1509m. The sequence goes on along the minus strand of NZ_KI912435.1, from coordinate 160,322 downwards.
AAAATGGAGTCGAGCTTATCAAGCACATTTATTAGCTTACGCGGGAACTCGTTTTTAATGCCACTAGCTGTGAGCTGCCAAATTCTGTTGGGGTGATCGCCAAAGCGCTTTTGCACTGAAAAACAAAACGAATAATGCACGTCGCCTGATAAAATCAGCGTTTCATTTGGGGTGTCGGTGCGTCTAAATGTGTCGAGCAATTTTTTAGCTGAGCCTTCGTGCGCCATCCAGTTTTCTACATCAACCATAAGCGGTTGCCCACACATGTTAAATACCGCTTGAATTGCCTCTATTGATTTAACCCCAAACACCGGTGCGGGCGATACAATAATGACTTGGTCATGGCTGAGTAGGCTTTCTTCAAGCTCAGTGAGACGCTCCCAATCTAACAAGCCTGAGGGTTCATTAAAGTTCTGCTCGTTACGCCAGCGGTGTGTTCGGGTATCAAGCACCACCACTTTAGGAATAGTCGTTAGCTCATAATGCCAATGGTTAAAATCGTTTAGATGTTTATCAAATGCTTTGAATTGCCATTGCTTATCCCCAGCTAGACTTGTTGTAAATGGAGTAAGTAGCGCACCGGTTTTTTGTAGTGCGTCGTTCCCCATTCCCTGAAACAGCCAATAGCTTGCTAAGCCATTATTTACAATACGCTTGCTACTGGGGTTTTGATTAATGGCTTGCTCCCATCCGGCGGTGAGGTTCCAATCATCAGTTACATCGTGATCGTCAAACATCATTAAGGTAGACACATTGGCACATAATCGCTCTACCTCAGCTAAGCCTTTAGCGTAATCAATGAGTGTGGCTTTTTCTGTGCTAAACAATGCTTGGCTTTTTTCGTTATCGCCTGAGTAATTTAGCTTTGATAAGTCAACATATTGCCACGCGGTACTACTAAAATTAAGTAAATACAGCGCTACAAATTCTTCAAAATTAATAAGGTGGTTATACGCTTTTACGCTAGAAAAATGCGGCTCGTCTTTTTTTAACCAGTAACCTATGCCTAATTTAGAGCGCTTTTTCCATGAGGTGGTAGGGAGTAAATGATGGCGGCCATAAAGCTGTTGGCTAATATCGTCTGGTAAATCCAGCGCAAGCGCTTGCTCTTTGTAAATTCCTAGTTGCTTAATGAGCTGATGGATAGCTAATAACATAGGCCCTGCTACATCGTCAGCATATACCTGATCGCCCGAGAGCAATAGCAACTGCGCACCTTGCTGATTATGACTGCGTTGAGTAGCTTGCCACTGACTTGAACTAACTAGGCTATCCTTTGCGGGATGATGTGCATTGCGACACGAGCCATGCAATATTTGCGTCAATCTTTTGGGGATCACAAACGCAGGTAACGCGCCATCATTAAAACTAAACGCTGATAAATCAACGGGGCTGTCATCAAAAAATAACTGATATTGTAGTAATATGTCGCGCGGGAACTGACTGTTTATGGGTTTAATAACTATGAACTGTAAAAATAAATGTTCACCCAGTCTAACGCTGTTTTGTTCGCTATAGCATTCGTAGCCCATTAGCTCTATACGGCCGTTTACCTGCTTTGAGGTAGCAAACTGAATACAAACTGTGGTTTTTTCTGCTCGGCGCACCATAGGCCCCATAAGTAACAGCGGGTGTTGCACCGAGAGAGTCGTCATGAGGTTAGCCTTTAGCTGCTAATTTAAATAAAGAATAAAAATTATCGGTAGTAGCCTTTGCCAACTCGTTAAAGCTAATGCCTTTTAGTTCACTAATATAGTAAGCAACGTCTTCCACATACGCTGGCTGATTAGTTTTACCACGGTACGGCACTGGGGCTAAATACGGCGAATCGGTTTCAATAAGCAGTCGATCAAGTGGGATTTGTTTTACCACTTCTTTAAGTTCTACCGCATTTTTAAAGGTTACAATACCTGAAATAGAAATATAAAAACCCATATCAATGGCTTTTTTAGCCATATCCCAATCTTCGGTAAAGCAATGTAATACCCCACCGCAGTTTTCTGCTTTGTGTTCACGCATTAAATTAATGGTGTCGGCACGTGCGTCGCGGGTATGAATAATAAGTGGCTTTTGTAATTCGTTGGCTACTTCAATATGGCCAACAAAGCTTGCTTGCTGCACTGCGTGAGTGTCTTTTGCGTAATAGTAGTCAAGCCCGGTTTCGCCAATGGCCACTACTTTGTGGTGCGAGGCTAAATCAATTAATTGCTGTTTGTTGAGCGCGTCTTTTTGATCAAGCGGATGTACACCACATGACGCTGATACGTCGTCGTAATGCTTAATTTGCTCTAGCATGTTAGGGAACTGATCAAGTGTGACGCTCACACATAAAAAGTGTTCTACTTTTTTGGCACGGGCGTTATCAAGTACTTGGTCTAGGTTTAAATCGAGTTTATCAAAATCAAGACGGTCTAAATGGCAATGAGAATCTACAATCAAAATAAGGCCTGTTTTTACTACATGGTATAAGTTGGATTGCCGGAGTTTAACATAGTCCCCAGCAGTTTTTCGATCTTCGCGTTTAGGTTTGTTTTATCATCTAAAAAGCTAATGCCGATCCCCGGAGGGTTTGAGCTTTGTGCACCTTGCGGAGTGATCCACGTAACTTTGCCGGTGACCAAATCGTCTTCTAAGGCATCAGGTAAGGTTACTCGTAAAGCGAGTGAATACCCAGGCTCATAACGCATATTGGTGCGTACAAATAGCCCCCCTTTTTTTAAAAAAGGCATGTAGCAGCGATATAGTTCGTCAAGGTCATCTATATCAACTAATAGCTCTTGCATATCTAATCCTTTTTATTGGTTGCGTAATGTATACGCTAGTCGTGATACCGCAAGCGGTAAGTTTAGCCCAAGAATTTGTATGTTATTTTGTAAAAAATCATTCAAGGCTTGCTGTGCAACTTGGTAGGCTTCAAAACTCATGCCGTTTAAAAGCTGCTGTTTTAGCTGCTCACTTAAAAATAAGGTAAAAATACGAACAAGCTCAGGCTGTTTATTTATTATATCGACTAACGCATTGAAATTATGGCTTTGTTTAAACTCAGTTGCAAATTTATAGAGTGTATCAATGCTTTCTAGCTGATTTTGCTGTTGCCACTGCTTTACTTGCAGGGGTTGACTGTAAAACAATGATAACCATGGGTAGTTAGGCACATCTAAAGAACTTAGCCACTGCTGTGCTAGCTGGCTATTGGTTACTTTGACCTCAGTTTTAGCACAGCGGCTTAAAATAGTCGCTGGTAATTGTGCCACTTGGCTGGTTGTGAGAATTAAAAACCGGCTGTTACTTGGCTCTTCTAAGGTTTTTAATAATGCATTTGCTGCCGCCGTGGTCATTTTTTCGCAGTTTTCAATAATCGCCACTTTGTTGCCATTTTGCGCCGCCGACTGGTGCATAAAATCGCTTATGCCGCGTATGTCGTCTACACCTATGCTTTGCCCTTCTACTTGGGTAACGCGTTTATCTGGGTGCGTCCCAGCTAGATTTAACGAGCAGCTTTTACACTGCCCACACGGCGTTAACACGCTATTAGGTGCACTCAACTGCGATTGTGTATTGTGACATAACAAACTGTTAGCTAATTGATCGCTTAGCTCAAACTTGCCTACCCCAATAGGCCCGCAAAATAGCTGCGCGTGATGAAAGCGCTGCGCTTTATAGCTTTGAGCTAAACGTTGTTCTACATCGTTAAGCCATGGCAATGCCATATTATTTTAATCCTGAAAAAAATGTGCGCAGTACATTGGTAATATCACGGTGTACTTTATCAATACTTTGGTTAGCATCAACGGTTTTAATGCTTTCATCATCGTTTGCCAGTTCTATGTAACGCATACGGGTGCGCTGAAAAAACTCAATGGCTTCTTGTTCAATTCTATCGAGTTCACCACGCCCTTTTGCCCGTTCAAGACCAATAACAGGGTCAATATCAAGGTAAATGGTTAAATCGGGTTTTAATCCTTTTAACACCATAGAAGATAACGACGCTAACGTGTTTGCACTAATTCCGCGTCCACCGCCTTGATACGCCTGTGACGATAAGTCGTGACGATCAGCCAATACCCATTGCCCTTGCTCAAGTGCAGGGTTTATTACATTGTGCATTAGCTGTGAGCGAGCTGCGTACATAATAAGTAGCTCAGTTTCAAAGGCGATTTCTTCTTGATGCTCTGCTTTTACTAAGGTACGTAACGATTCAGCCAATGGCGTACCACCGGGTTCACGCACATTAATAAAATCAATATGATGATGGTTTAAAAAGTCTTGGCACAGGGCAATCGCGGTTGATTTACCCGCGCCCTCTAGGCCCTCTATCACTATAAATTTTGGTTTCATAAACACTAATTCTTTTTATTTAAAATATACCGGTTAACCGCCGCATTATGTTGCTTTAATGTGGTTGAAAACTGATGGCTGCCATCGCCTTTTGCTACAAAGTAAACATACTCGCTTTTAGGCGGGTTTACCGCGGCTAAAATCGCTTCTTTGGATGGCATGGCAATTGGCGTGGGCGGTAATCCGTTAATACGATAAGTATTATACGGTGTGTAATTTCTCAAGTCTTTACGTTTAATATCACCGTCAAAATCTTCGCCTAGCCCATATATTACGGTTGGATCGGTTTGTAAGCGCATATTGGTATTTAATCTATTTATAAACGCCGATGCAATTAACGGACGCTCGCTGGCAAGCGCGGTTTCTTTTTCAATAATAGAGGCCATTATCAGTGCTTCATAGGGGGTATCGTAAGGTAAATCACTTGCCCGTTGCTGCCAAGCATCTGCTAATGTTTGCTGCATTTTTTGCGCTGCTCGTTTTAATAAACTGCTGGCAGTATCATTGCTATGGTAATGATAGGTATCGGGGAATAACCAACCTTCTAGATGGGTTTGCTTACCTATTATTTGCTCGCCAAGTTGCTCAAGTTTTAAATCGTTTTGTAAGTGTGTAGAAGTACTCAGAGTATTTAAAACATCTCTAAGTGCTTGGCCTTCAATAATGGTAAAGCTGAAACTAATTTGCTGACCTTGATTAATTTTCTTGATGTTATTAAGCACGCTATCTGCGCTTAGCTCGTACAAGCCTGCTTTTAAATCGGTCAAGGTTGGGTCGAGCTTGGCTAATATTTGAAAACGCCAACAGTCTTCTACCCACTGTTGTTGTTGCCATTGACGGCACAATTTATTGAAGCCGGTGCCTTTTTTAACTTCAAATTGGGTGTTATCGGCTATCTGTAATGGCGTTTGAATGGTTGCCTGTAGTTGCTGGTAGCCAATCACTGAGCTAAAAAAAGCCAGTAATAATACTGATACTATAACTTTTAACATTAAGCCTCCTTGGCTACTGTTAGTAATGACTGACTGTAAGCAATATCAAAATAGTGCTCGCCTATGCTTTTTACCGGCACAATTTTCATTAAACTATTACATACAAATACCGCGTCTGCTTGGGTAAGCTCATCAACGCTGATAGTTTTAAATTCAATTGCTAATTTATCACATAAAGATTGCAGAAAAACACCTTTAATGCCGCACTCATCAAGCCTGGGGCTAATTACTTTATTATTTTTTATTGCAAAAATATTAGCCGCTGAGGTTTCAATTACATTGTTGTTGTAGTCAAGTACAAGTGCATCATCACTTTGCTCGGCTTGTAGGGCATTTTTAATCAATACTTGCTCAAGCCTATTTAAGGTTTTAAGCCCTGCTAAGTGCGGTTGTAAAGCCAGTTTAATTGGGCTAATAGCTAAACTAATTCCTGTTTCGCGTAAGCTGTGATAATGCGCTGGATAAGGTAAAACACTAACAATAATGTTTAAATTACATTCGCTTGGTGGCGCATAGCCTCGCCCGCCCTCACCTCGTGTTACCATTATTTTAAGAACCGCTTGAACCTGTGATGCTATTTGCTGAGTAATGTGCGACTCAAGTGCTTTAAACTCAAGCGCTGGAAACCCTAAACGCTGCGCACATTCAATTAAACGCGCTTTATGATAAACCCAATGCTCAACCTGTCCATCAGTAATAATCGCGGTTGTAAAAAAGCCATCGCCATAGTTTAAGCCTCTATCGCGGGTACTTACGCTACTGGTTTCACTTGCTGTTATTATTGTTTGCATATTTTTTTACACATAAAAAAACCCAGTTAAACAACTGGGTTCTTATTGTCGTTCGTTGTTAAAAAAGATTATACCTTTTTAAACAGTAACGAGCCATTAGTACCACCAAAACCAAATGAGTTACATAAAGCGTAATCAAGTTTGGCGTCTCGCGCTGTGTGCGGCACGTAATCTAAATCACACCCTTCATCTGGGTTGTCTAGGTTAATCGTGGGTGTTACTTTTTGCTCGGTCAACGATAAGATAGACACTATCGATTCAACAGAGCCCGCTGCACCTAGTAAATGACCCATCATCGATTTAGATGAGCTTACCATCACATCTTTCGCTGAATCACCAAAAATGGTTTTAACCGCTGAGGTTTCGGCTTTGTCACCCGCGTGAGTAGACGTACCGTGTGCGTTAATGTAGCCAACTTGCTCTGCATTTACTTGCGCATCGTTTAATGCGTTTTCCATAGCCAGTGCTGCACCTGCGCCGTCTTCTGGTGGCGAGGTCATATGGTAGGCATCGCCACTCATGCCAAAGCCAACAAGCTCTGCATAAATTTTAGCACCACGAGCTTTAGCGTGTTCGTATTCTTCAACAACCACAACACCAGCGCCATCAGAAAGCACAAAGCCATCACGGTCTTTATCCCACGGACGAGACGCTGCTTGTGGGTCGTCGTTACGCGTTGAAAGCGCACGTGCGGCATTAAAGCCACCCATACCAATTGGCGTACACGCTTTTTCTGCGCCACCGGCAACCATTGCATCGGCATCGCCGTAGGCAATCATACGTGCTGCATGGCCAATGTTGTGCAGGCCTGTGGTACATGCGGTTACAATTGAAATATTAGGACCACGCAAGCCGTGCATTATTGATAAATGACCCGAGATCATATTAATAATGGTAGACGGTACATAAAACGGCGATAACTTTCGTGGACCGCTGTTTAGTAATTTAATGTGGTTTTCTTCGATTAGGGTTAAGCCACCAATGCCTGAACCTACCGCTACACCAATACGGGTTGCGTTTTGCTCAGTGACTTCGAGGCCTGAATCTTGAAAAGCTTGAACACCCGCTGCAATGCCATACTGGATAAATAAATCCATTTTTTTAGCATCTTTTGGCGACATATAAGCCGATGCATCAAAATCATTGATTAAACCAGCGAAGTGAGTACCAAATTTTGATGTGTCAAAGTGGGTAATATTTTGAATACCACTTTTACCATCTAATAAGCCTTGCCAGGTTGATTGCACATCATTGCCTAGCGGCGTCAACATTCCTAAGCCAGTTACGACGACACGACGTTTAGCCACGGTTTGCCTCCAATAAGGAATTATTATTATACCAATTAACTTAGCTCAGTTTATTTCAGCGTTAACGCTGTTGCTAGTTATGTTATTAGTATTGGGGATGATCATACCCAAGCTACCTCAAAGTGCGAGTCTCAAACCAATAACCAACGCTGAGCAATAACAACTTAATTGCTGATGATAGGTGAGGGTTTGGAATTGAATCATGTACTTTGAGGTGGTTTGGATATAAAGATTAAAGGCAGCGGATGCTGCCCTTAATTTGCGATTAATTACTCAGCGTGAGCTGTAACGTAATCGATTGCAGATTGTACTGTAGTGATCTTTTCAGCTTCTTCATCTGGGATCTCAGTGTCGAACTCTTCTTCAAGAGCCATTACTAATTCAACAGTATCAAGAGAGTCTGCACCTAGGTCATCAACGAATGAAGCTTCGTTTTTAACTTCTTCTTCTTTAACACCTAGCTGTTCGATGATAATTTTCTTTACGCGTTCTTGGATATCGCTCATTCTTCTTTCCTTTATTAAAAACGCCAATGCGTTATTTTCAGATTGCGGCGTAGTTTACGTCCGATAATTCTCTGATTCAATCTTTTGACCATAAATAATTTGCTGGTCAAACCTCTTGAGTGTTTATTTTATCTTTTATCGCTTATTTTCACAGCGATTTCAAGTATGTTTAAAGCAAGTTTGCGAAAAATTCAATATTTTTTAGCAAACTCATTGGTAATTTGTGGTTTAACTATTTCGCATTGCGAAGCTAAACCATGTACATCGCACCATTTACATGCAAAGTTTCACCAGATACGTACGCAGCGGCGTCAGATGCTAAATAACACACAGCTGCTGCAATCTCATCTGGCTGGCCTAAACGACCCGCAGGTACGTTTGCAAGCGTTGCTGCTTTTTGCTCATCTGTCAAATCATCCGTCATGTCTGTTTGGATGAATCCCGGTGCAACCACGTTAACAGTAATACCACGAGAAGCAACTTCACGCGCTAATGATTTAGAAAAACCGATAACACCCGCTTTAGCTGCCGCGTAGTTCGCTTGGCCAGCGTTACCCATAGTGCCCACTACTGAGCCAATATTGATAATACGGCCGTTCTTTTTCTTCATCATTGGGCGAAGTACCGCTTTAGATAAACGGAAAATAGAGCTTAAGTTGGTGTCGATAATATCGTCCCACTCACTCTCTTTCATGCGCATTAATAAATTATCGCGCGTAATACCGGCGTTATTTACTAAAACATCAATATCACCTAAATCGGCTTTAATTGCTGCTAATGTTGCCTCAATTGACGCAGGATCGGTGACGTTAAGCGCATAACCCTTACCGTTATCACCTAAGTATTCGCTAATTTTAGCCGCACCTGACTCGCTTGTCGCGGTGCCCGCTACCTTTGCGCCTTGCGCCACTAAGGTGTTTGCAATCGCTTTACCAATACCACGGCTAGCGCCGGTGATCAGGACAACTTTGCCCTCTAAAGAAAATAAATTACTCATATTATATACTCTTATTTAGCTGTATCGATTGATGCTAGGTCGTTAACTGAGCCACACACCATCGCTTTATCAATGCGTTTTGCAAGTCCTGTTAATACTTTACCAGGGCCAAATTCATAACTTTGCGTTACGCCTTGTGCAACTAATGCTTGCACTGTTTCAGTCCAACGAACTGGGCTATATAACTGACGTACTAATGCGTCTTTAATTGCATCGGCTGAACCTTCAGCTTTTACATCAACATTATTAATTACATCACACTTAGGTGAATTAAATGTTAAAGCCGCTAAATCGGCGGCTAATTTTTCAGCCGCAGGTTTCATAAGTTCACAATGCGACGGTACGCTAACCGATAATGGCAGTGCACGTTTTGCGCCGGCTTCTTTACAGGCGACTGATGCTCTATCTACTGCATCTTTATGACCGGCAATAACCACTTGGCCTGGCGAGTTGTAATTAACCGGTGAAACAACCTCACCTTGTGCAGACGCTTCACATACTGCTTTAATTTCGTCATCACCTAAACCAATAATAGCGGCCATAGAACCCACACCCGCAGGGACAGCTTCTTGCATGTATAAACCACGGTTTTCAACCAGTTTTACAGCTTCACTTAGGCTGATCACATCGCTACATACTAGTGCTGAGTATTCGCCTAAGCTATGCCCTGCCATGACAACGTCTGCATCTGGATTTGCTGCTAACCAATGACGATAAATAGCAACGCTTGCTGTTAATAAAGCAGGTTGAGTACGGTGAGTTTGATTTAGTTTTTCTTCTGGACCGTTAAGAACGAGATCTGCTAGGTCGTATCCTAGTGCGGTTGATGCTTCTGCAAATGTGGCTTTTACTATGTCTGAGCTTTCAAGTAGCTCGTTTAACATACCCACAGTTTGCGAGCCTTGACCTGGAAAAAGAAGTGCAATTTTTTGTGCCATAGTTTGCTCTTTTAATTAAACAAAATAAATAATGTATAACACGGCACATCAATTTACTGATTGGCCACCGTGTCTTTAGAATGTGTTTTTTCGAAGATAGCAGCAATTTTATCCGGAAGTTGACGTTCTACTTCTTTCACTGCTTCGTCGATTGCGGCATGAAATGCTTTAGCTGAGGCATTTCCATGGCTTTTAACAACAATACCGCGCAATCCTACCAGAGAAGCGCCGTTATACTGGTCGGGGTTCACTCTTTTATAGAGTTTTTTTATGATTGGCGCCAACATAAACGCCATACACTTATAAACGACGTGCTTTTCGAGGGCACGGGTGAACTTTTTCATGATAAGTTTGGCAATACCTTCGCAGGTTTTAAGTGCAACGTTACCGACAAACCCTTCACAGACGATAACATCGGCTTTGCCAGAAAAAATATCGCTACCTTCGCTATACCCAATATAATTAATCAGCTCGCTTTGCTGCATTAACTGCGCGGCTTGCTTAATTTCGTCGTGACCTTTAATGTCTTCGGCGCCAATATTTAATAAACTGACTTTTGGGTTATCACACCCGAGTGCTTGTCCTGCCACTACCGAACCCATAATGCCAAATTGATACAGCATTTGCGCATCACAGTGCACATTGGCACCTAAATCGAGTAAGTAAACAGGATTTTTTCGTTCAGTCGGTACAGCCGATATGAGTGCGGGACGTTTCACTCCTGGAAGCATTTTTAATACGTAATGCGCCATAAAAAATAGCGCCCCTGTATTGCCAGAGCTAACACAGGCTTGCGCTTCACCCGATTTAACTAAATCAAGGGCAACACGCATTGAGGAATCTTTTTTTGAGCGTATAGCAACAGCGGGTTCGCAGGCATTGGTGACAACGTCATTACAATGGCGAATTATTAATCTGGGATGAGAAAGTGAATCGAGTGATTCTAATTGTTTAGCTATTACTTGCTCGTTGCCACATAAAATGAGTTTTAAGTTGGCATTAGCATTTACCGCGGAAACGGCTGCGGGGATAGATGAACGGGGGCCATAATCGCCCCCCATCATATCTAACGCTATGGTTAGATTGGTCAGCATATAAGCAATCTCTTAGTTAGAAATTACTTGAACGCCTTTGTAGTAACCATCTGCAGTCACATGGTGACGACGATGAGTCTCACCAGATGTTTGGTCTACAGTTAAAGTTGGACCACTGATCGCATCGTGTGAACGGCGCATGCCGCGTCTTGCACGAGACTTTTTGCTTTTTTGTACAGCCATAGTCTTCTCCTAAGAATCTTTCTTAAGTTGTTTCAAAATATCAAATGGATTTGGTTTATCATCTTCCGCCTTTAAAACACCAAAGCTGGCAGGCTCTGCTGTATAACTGCATGAAGCTTCGTTGTGGGTAGGCACTAATGGCACTGCTAAAATAAGCTCGTCTTCGATTAACTCAAACACGTCTATTTCACCATTTTCATCAAGTGCTACTTCGTCGTAGCTTTCTGGAAGATCATCTGACTCTGCATCCAAACCGACTGGCGAATACACAAAGTCTTGATCCAAATCCAACCCTAAATCACCATTACAACGTTGACAAGTGACAGTTACGTGTGTGGACAAATTGCCACTAATCACAACTAAACCTTGCTCATCGTTTTTGCAATGAATTTTTACCGCTATTTCACCTACTTCTTCCTGGATAACCCCTCGTAAACGAGGAAGTTTCTCAAGCGGTACAATGCCGTCATACTTTAAACGGTGTTGCGCTGCTTTGCCCGGATGAAGGGTGATGGGAATTTTCACCTTTTGCATAGGGGCTGCATCATATAGATAGTTAGTGGGTTAGTCAAAGTAAAAAACCAATTTTACGTTGTTTTTCACGTGTTTTACTCATGGATCTGATTTATCCTAACTCAATCTGATTTACGCTAGGAAAACATGCCATGAAGCACTCTCTTATATTAGCCTCAAGCTCGCCTTTTAGGCAGTCTTTATTACAAAAATTTAATCTGCCTTTTGAAACGTTTTCGCCCGATGTTGACGAAACGCCTCACAGCAACGAAACACCTAACGATCTTGTTAAACGTTTAAGCGAACTAAAAGCCGCAGCTGCGGTCGAGCATTTTGGCCAAGGCTTAGCGATTGGCTCCGATCAGGTTGCTGTATTTAATGACCAAATATTAGGTAAACCACACAATAAAGAAAACGCCATAAAACAACTCAGCTTATTTAGTGGGCAAACGGTCACTTTTTTAACTGGCTTGTGTGTGTACGATATAGACACTAAGCAAAGCAAAACCCTTGTTGAGCCCTTTAATGTCACTTTTAAAACGTTAACAACGGCGCAAATAAGTGCTTATTGCGATGCAGAGCAACCTTATAATTGTGCAGGAAGTTTTAAAAGTGAAGGCTTGGGTATTTGTTTATTTGAAAAGCTCAGTGGTGATGACCCAAATAGTTTAATTGGTTTACCACTCATTAAACTCAGCCAATTATTGGCTGAGTTTGGCTCAGATGTATTATGCGCTCAAACTAACTAAGTAAAAGTTGTTGCAACTGCTGATAGTTGTCAGCGGTTGCAATAGGCGTAAACTCGTTTAATTGCGCAGCGTTGTGCACGCCCATGGTTACCCCTAGTCTATCCATACTTGCAGCTTTTGCCATTGCCATGTCGATTTGGGTGTCGCCTATCATCAATGCTTCGTCGGCGCTTATAGCCAGCTCTTCAAGAAGTTGATAGAGCATATCGGGAGCTGGCTTTGATTTGGCGTCGTCGCTGGTACGCGTAGCACTAAAAAAATGACGCAGCTGGCTCTCATCCAATAAACGCTCCAACCCTACCCGACTTTTACCTGTGGCAACCGCCAATATTACGCCTTGATTTTTTAACTCAGTGAGCACCTGTTCAACGTGCTCAAACACCGGTGTTGGGGTGGTATCAAGCACATACTGCTGTTTATAACCTGCAATAAGCGCTTCGTGATGCTCACTGTAATCAGGAAACAAGATCGCTATTGCGTTTTCAAGCGACAAGCCAATAATATTTTTACTGGCAGTATCGCTCGGCGGTTCAATATTGAGTAACTGTGCACTTTTGCGGATACAATTAACTATTTTGCTAATTGAATCCATAATGGTGCCGTCCCAATCAAAAATCACCAGCTTGTAGTTTTTCATGGTGGGTGAGATCACGCTTTTGCTGCTCTAAGTTTCACTAAACAGCTTGATAGTGCTTTATCAAGCGGTGCTTCTACTCGCATGGTGGTTTCGTTTTTAGGGTGGTAAAAACTTAAATCATGGGCGTGTAAAAATAAGCGGTTTAAACCACGTTTACGCATTGACTCGTCAAACCCTTGATCGCCATATTTGTCATCACAGGCAATAGCATGACCTTGACACTGAGTATGCACACGAATTTGGTGAGTACGACCGGTTACAGGGGATGCTTGTACTAATGAGCAATCGTTAAAACGCTCAAGCACTTTAAAGCGGGTATGCGACGGTTTGCCCTCAGTGTTATCAACACGTACTACGCGTTCACCCGATTTTAGGGTGTTTTTGCGCAAGCCTTCAGTCACATTTTTTGTTTTAGAGTCCCATTGACCCTCAACAAGTGCCCAATAATTTTTTTCCATGGTTTTTTCGCGTAATTGCTCATGCAAGGCAGTCAGCACAGAGCGGCGCTTAGCGATTAGTAAACAACCTGATGTATCACGGTCTAAACGATGCACAAGCTCAAGGCTGCGCTCTTCTGGGCGTAAAACACGCAATGCTTCAATAAGGCCATAGCTTAGGCCACTGCCGCCATGCACAGCCATACCCGATGGCTTGTTAATAACAATCAGGTATTTGTCTTCAAATAGAATATCGTCTTCAAGACGCGTTACTTTATCGAGTTTTGAAGGCACAAACTCTTCACGCTCTGACACTCTGATTGGTGGTATACGAATAACGTCGTCTAGCTGCAATTTATACACAGGTTTAATGCGTTTTTTGTTTACACGCACCTCACCTTTACGAAGAATTTTGTAAACTGCGCTTTTAGGCACCCCTTTTAAATGGGTAATAAGAAAGTTATCAATACGCTGACCTAGGTGGTCTTCGTTGATAGTGACAAAAGTTACTTGTAAGCCGGTTTTTTCTGACATTGCCTAATCACTGATTTAAGTAAAATAATTTAGTTGCTAACACAGTTATAATAGTGGGATAATCAGCAGCGCAAATATTTAGTATTTGCAAATAACAACGGTGCTTTTTAACACATTAAAACATTCGTGATGCACATTCTGGGTAACCGATCATACAGATCCGAGTTAAGTTTTCCAAAGCTTTTATACATACCCAGTTAACACGTGCGCACAACTAACGGCAATGCGCGTAATATATTGCTGCTTAAGTTTGAACATGAATTGATTTTTAAAGTGATAGTAAAAGCAATGAACAGATAATTTGTCTGATAGTGGCGGCGTAAAAAAACGCCGTTCAGAATTCGCTCAAATATTGTAGTACCGTACAGCAGCTTATTTAGAACTAAAAAAATCTAATAAATAAGCGTTCATTAACATCGGTAGCGATTTTTGCTCATAAAAACGATAACGGTAGTTTTAAAAACGAAACTATGGTTTGAAGCTAAAGAGCCCTACGCACCTAATATGAATGCATTTAATAAGATTGTTATGACAGGCCAACTTCTGGATAAAACGAGTATTGAGCTAAAAAGCCGACACGTTTGTATCCCCTTAGAATTTAATAGCGTGATTACACCCTATTGTTTGCCGGCATTTAAAATACTGCTTACTAAATACAGAGCCGTTCCGTTAAAGACCCAGTCGTGAGGCTGCACATTCTAAAAATAGGAACACCTGAACAGGCGAGAAAACATCGTCATGTCAGCGACACAAACTAGTAGAGTAACATTATGAAACGTATGCTAATCAATGCAACGCAGCAAGAAGAAATGCGCGTAGCACTGGTTGACGGCCAGCGCCTATATGATTTAGATATAGAAAGCCCAGGTCACGAACAGAAAAAAGCCAATATTTACAAAGGTAAAATCACACGTATTGAACCATCTTTAGAAGCAGCATTTGTTGATTACGGTGCTGATCGTCATGGTTTCCTTCCTTTAAAAGAAATTGCCCGTACTTACTTCCCGCAAGGTTACACCTTCCATGGTCGTCCGAATATTCGCGACGTGATCAAAGAAGGTCAAGAAGTTATTGTACAAGTTGATAAAGAAGAGCGCGGCCAAAAAGGGGCAGCACTGACTACCTTTATCAGCGTGGCAGGTAGTTATTTAGTGCTTATGCCTAACAACCCTCGCGCTGGCGGTATTTCTCGCCGTATTGAGGGTGATGAGCGTACTGAACTTAAAGAGTCGCTAAGCCGCTTAGAACTTCCAAAAGGTATGGGCTTAATTGTACGTACCGCAGGTGTTGGTAAGTCGTTTGAAGAACTAAACTACGATTTAAAAGCATTATTAGTCCACTGGGAAGCCATTCAACAAGCGGCAGACAGTGCAAAAGCACCATTTTTAATTCACCAAGAAAGCAACGTAATTTTCCGTGCAATTCGCGATTATTTACGTCGTGACATTGGCGAAATTTTAATTGATAAGCCTCGTGTTTTTGAAGAAGCTAAAGCGCACATAGAGCGTTTTCGTCCTGATTTCATGAGTCGCGTTAAGCTTTATCAAGGTGATACACCGTTATTTACACATTACCAAATTGAAAGCCAAATTGAGTCTGCGTTCCAACGTGAAGTGCGCTTACCTTCAGGTGGTTCTATTGTAATTGACCCTACTGAAGCACTTACCTCTATCGATATCAACTCGTCTAAAGCAACAAAAGGCGGCGATATTGAAGAAACAGCGCTTAACACCAACCTAGAAGCGGCAGATGAAATTGCACGTCAACTTCGTTTACGTGATTTAGGTGGCTTAATTG
Source organism: Pseudoalteromonas sp. 23_GOM-1509m (assembly GCF_000518425.1). Taxonomy (NCBI): domain Bacteria; kingdom Pseudomonadati; phylum Pseudomonadota; class Gammaproteobacteria; order Alteromonadales; family Pseudoalteromonadaceae; genus Pseudoalteromonas; species Pseudoalteromonas sp. 23_GOM-1509m. The sequence goes on along the minus strand of NZ_KI912435.1, from coordinate 144,509 downwards.
TTATCGACTTTATTGATATGACACCTCCACGTCATCAACGTGAAGTAGAAAACCGCTTAAAAGATGCTGCTCGCCCAGATCGTGCGCGCGTACAAATTGGTAAAATTTCTCGCTTTGGCTTACTTGAAATGTCGCGCCAACGCCTACGCCCTTCACTAGGCGAAGCAAGCCAAGGTGTTTGTCCACGTTGTAGTGGTCAAGGTACAATTCGTTCTAACGAATCAATCGCATTGTCTATTCTTCGTTTAATTGAAGAAGAAGCGATTAAAGACAACACCGCTCAAGTTAATGCTCAAGTGCCTGTTGCTGTTGCCGCTTATTTATTGAATGAGCAACGTCGTAGCGTTCACCGTATTGAAAAGCATCATAAATGTGATGTAGTGATTATTCCTAATCAACACATGGAAACACCTCACTACGAAGTAATGCGTTTACGTAAAGATGAAACGCTTGAAACTGTAAGCTACGAGCAAGTTGTTGCGCCTGAGCCTGAAGCATTTGAAATGTCTAAATCGCCAGCGGCACCTGTTCGTGAAGAGCCGAAGCTTAAAGGCGTCGTTATGCCTTCAACGCCTGCTCCACAAGCGGCAGCAAAAGCTGCGCCGGTAGTAGAAGCAAAAGCTGAAATTGGTTTATTTGCCGCATTAGGTAAATGGATTAAGTCGTTATTTGGGTCTGATACTGAGCAAAAATCAGAAAAACAGACTGAAAAGCAATCGCAAGATCGCCCTAGTAATAACCGTGGTAATGATAATCGTCGTCGTAATAACAACCAACGTCGTCGTAATAATAACCCTCGTAATAAACCGCGTAACGAACGTACTGCAGACGCTGAAGCTAAAAATGAGTCGGCGCCTGTAAATGATACGCAAGAAAAGAATGAGAATCGCAATAAGCGCCGTCGTAATTCAAATACGCGTAAACGTCCTGAGCATAAAACTGAAGATAAAACGCAAGTAAAAGCAGAGGCAACTCAAAATACGGATACTGCAGTTAAATCTGATAAGAATGCTGAGCCAAAAGAGCAAAAGCCTAAGGTACGTCGTCAACGTCGTAATTTACGTAAAAAAGTTCGCGTACAAGACGAAAGCACAGAGCAAGTTCAAACAACTGAGCAAGCTGTTGAGCAACCAGTGGTTAAAGAAGGAAAGCCACAAGTGAAAGAGCAAGCTCCTGTTGTTGAAAAGCAAGCTCCTGTTGTTGAAAAGCAAGCGCCGGTATCTGATGAAAAAGCACCTGCACCTGCTAAAGAACAAGCTGAGGCTGTTGTTGATGCAAACGATAACGTGGCAACACAAGATGAAGAGCAAGAGCAAACACGTACTCGCTCACGTCGTTCACCGCGTCATCTTCGTGCATCTGGCCAACGTCGTCGTCGCCCTGAAGGTGAAAACGCGCAAGAGAAGTCTGATGAAGCGCCTGCTTTCATTCCAGTTGCGGATCAAGCCGCTGCTGAATACGAAGCAGAGCTAAAAGCAAAAGCACATAAAACGGCCGTTGATGCCTCTGATGCAGTTGAACAAAACATTGTTGAAGAAGAATTAGCGAAAGTTGAAGAACCAGTAAAAGCTGAAGAACCAGTAAAAGCTGAAGAACCAGTGAAAACTGAAGAGCCAGTAAAAACTGATGAACCAGTAAAAACTGTAGAACCAGTAAAAGCTGAAGAACCAGTACAAGCTGAAGAACCAGTAAAAGCTGAAGAACTAGTAAAAACTGAAGAACCAGTGAAAGCTGAAGAACCAGTAAAAGCTGAAGAACCAGTAAAAGCTGAAGAACCAGTGCAAGCTGAAGAACCAGTGCAAACTGAAGAGCCAGTGAAAGCTGAAGAACCAGTGAAAGCTGAAGAACCAGTAAAAGCTGAAGAACCAGTGAAAGCTGAAGAATCAGTACCAGCTGAAGAAGTTGCTGTTGAAGCTGAAACAGCACCGGTTACCGTTGCTGAAACACCAGTAGAAGCTAAAGAAGCGCCTGTGGTTGAAAGTCAACCCAAGACAGTTTCGCAAGCTAGTTCAGCTAATGTAAACGCTAAAACAGTGATTACAGCAGGACATGCAAGTGCGCCAATGGCACAGCCTACGCCTGTAGCCGATAGCGAAACCAAGCATACATCGGTCGCGATGGCACATGACAAACGTGAAGCTATTCCTGATAGTGGCTTACGGGCCGGTTCTATCAAGCCAGCGGGTCGTGCAAGTTCAGCAATGACTAAAACGCTTAGTGCTGACTAAGCACAGAGTTTTAGCTCAAAGCATAAAAAAGCCGCGTTAATTGATTTTAACGCGGTTTTTTAATGCCTGGCATTTATGTATCTGGCAAACGGGGTTCGGGCTGCGAGGATCGGGTAAGGAGTAAAGACTGAAGGTTAAAGGTTAAAGGTTAAAGGTTAAAACATTCGAAGCTTCGCTTCACACGAGATCAAGCTCTATGTCTACAAGTTATCTGCTAATACCTGTTTTATCTTCTCATTTACTCCTCATTCTCTTCTCTCAGTGCAATTAGATCTTTAAGAAAATTATACACAAAGAGGGGTTAGAGACACTGCGATTTTAGAGGTTAAAGTCGAAGGTTAGCGGGCTGCGGGGATCGGGTTACGAGCCTGATCCCTAAAACTATGTATTATCTTCTCATTTACTCCTCATCCGCTTCTCTCAGTGCAATTAGATCTTTAAGAAAATCATTCACAAATTTACGGGTTGCGGGGATCGGGCTTCGAGCCTGATCCCGAAGCCCGTAGCTCGCAAATTGCCGTAAGCATGACAATAAGATTTTAGTGATTTATTTACCACAGAGGATAGAAGAAAAAAGAGGAAATGATTAAATACAAATGTTATGAAATTAAAAAGTACAGGGTATTGGTTTTGTTTTGTATTCTGGGTGCAGCGCGCAGCGCCTCGGTGTTCTCTGTGATTAAAAAACCAAAGATTAGAGTCAAAAAGTTAGCTGGCTGCGGGGTTCGGGTTACGAACCTGATCCCGCAACCCGTAGCTCGCAGCCCGCTGTGAGTTTAATCTTGCTGTTGTTCCATAAAACGCTGTAGTTGATCTTTTAGGTTTGGTGGAATGCCCTTGATCACTAACGTATCAGTGGCTTCATTATAAGTTACACGCTCGCCTAAATGCTTACGCTCAAAACTGATACTGACTCCACCGCCTAAGCCTGAAAATTTAACCATGCTGGTTACCGTTTTTTTATCAACCGGGAATGACTCTTCTAAGTCATAGCTTTGCTCTTTACAAAAACTTTCAAACGGGTTGTCGTCGCCTTTGGTAAGCGTTGCTGAAAGTTCACTCACATTAGCTTCTTCACCCGTGGTAACACAGTCGTTACAGTAATCAAATACTTGCTTACGTAAATCGTCTTTTTCAGACTTATCAAACTCTTGCTCTGATAAGTAGTCTTCTACCGCATTGAGCATCACTTGACTTTGCTGCTTAGGATCAATGCCCTCTTCGCAACCTAAAAAGTCTAAGAAAAAGTCAGCGACTTTACGCCCTGCACGACCTTTAATAAATGAAATATAACGATTGTCGTCTGCCTGGGTATCCCATGCGGTTAAGTCAATACGAGCAGCCAATTGCATACGCGAAATATCTAAATGACGCGATGCGGCTAAATCAAGCTCAGAGGTCATTGAGTAATGCTCTTTGATATTGATCATGGCAATCAACATATAATCAGTCGCCACGTACTGATAATGACAAAATACTAAATAGCCGGTTTCGTTAAAGGCGTATTTATCTAACTCTTCTTTTAACACCGTTGATGCCTGCTCGGTCATGTGCCAAAAGCCAAGCTCATTATTGCGATAGCTTTGCATAGTAGAGGCAACAATACTGTTTTTTTCGCCACTAAAAGCACAAAACCCTTTGCCTGGTTTTCCGTTATAGGCATGGTGTAATTGCTCAATGAATACAGCCACTTTATCGTTGATAGTCATTTCGTCGTTACGAAGGTGAATTTGAGTGTCGTCGTCTTTTTTGTCTACATAGTGAACGACTAATTTTTTAACATCTATTGCCATCTTTGTTTTTCACGCCTCTGGTGTTAAAATACGGGAATATAACTCTTTTTATTGAACCAACTGATGCCAATCTTATCAAAATACTCTAATGAAGAAGTAGAACAAATCGTCGATCAGCTTATTGATGTTTTATCAAAACATAATGCGCCGGTTGATTTAAGTCTTATGTGTTTAGGAAATTCTATCACGCATATCTTAAAAGAGCATGTACCAACAGGGAAAAGACAAGCCGTTACCGAGAACTTTGCAAAAGCACTCGCGCAGTCGGTTAAGTAAACTCTATGAATTTATCGCAGCACAACCAGTTTTCATCGAAAGCGAGTCAATTATTAAGTTGGGGTCATTGGTTTACATTTGCCAATATTGGCTTAGCGCTTTTAATTAGCTTAAGCTATTTATTTGCCGATTCGCCACCGACCACTTATATGGGTATAACCTATATGATGGTTACTTGGCTAAGCCACACTAGCTTTATTGCATTTTTAGCGTTTGTGCTGACGGTTTTCCCTTTGAGTTTAGTATTCCCCTACCCACGGCATATACGCGGTATGGCAGCAGTGATTGCAACTGTCGGGGCCTCAATACTGACTTTAGACGCTTACGTCTACTTTAACTTAGGTTATCACTTAAATGCCTCTGCACTGCCTGAAATTATTTCACTGTTGTGGCATCGTGTAACAAACTCACCCGCACTTACCACCTTGCTTGCAGGCAGCATAGTGTTAGCAATATTAGCGTTTCAATTGACTGTTAGTAATTTTACTTGGCATCATTTAGGGCGTTTAAAACAGTTTAAATTTGCCCGTTATGCCGGTTCATTTTTAGTGATTTGTTTTGCGCTAAGCCACAGCATTCATATTTGGGCTGATGCAAATTTAAAATTTGATATCACTAAACAAGATAATGTACTACCACTTTCGTACCCGACTACGGCAAAAAGCTTACTCGCTAAAAACGATTTGCTGGATGTTGAAAGCTACGAGCAAGCGCACAACGTTAAAATTAATAACCAAGGTATTAATTATCAAGCACCTGCTCCATTAGAAAAATGTGAAGATTACAGCGCAGCAAAAGTTGATATATTGGTGTTTGATAATGACGAGCAGCTAGCAAAATTTGTTGCCAGCCAACAAAGTATTTATAAAAACACGCAATTTTTACAACCCACCGATCATAGTGATATGTTATTTGGGCTTGTGTACGGCTTGCCAGCATTTTACAAAACGAACATTATTGAGCAGCAAACTTTACCCGTTTGGCAAAGCCAACGCCGTAGTGTGGAAGTGGCCGGTATTGATGAGCTGAGCTTTATTAACGAGCAAGCACACAAAGACAGTGCAATAAGAATTGTCAAAGGGGCTGAAAACGCCACTGTACGTGATGACGCTACTGAATTTTTTGCTTTTAGTATCTCGCAAAATAGCAATGAAATTGTAACCACGTCAACATTGTACAGCTCCGATAAATTTATTTCTAAGGTGAACGGTTTAATTCAGCCCAGCGATATTATCGCTACGAGCCTTGGCGAATACTTAAACTGTAATGCGCTTGCGCAGCAAACTATGCTGGGCGAAAACTTGTACAGTAAAAGTAATAATATTGGGGTTAATTACTCGCAAGGCGTGGTGATTGCTTACAAAAAAGATAGAATCACGCTTATTGATCGTGATGGAAATTTTAGAAATATCTCTGCCGCTGAAGGGTTTTCAATTGAACAAGGGCTTGATATTCCATTCTTAGTGCATGGTATTAAAAAGCTTAAAACATTTTCTCAATAGCACCTCATAATACGAGCGAGTCATTAAAACTGACTCGCTTAGTTTCTGTTATTACTCCTTTGCACTTGCTATCCCCCCAAGCTAGGTTATAGTTTTTATCATTAAAAATTATTAACTCGATCAGAATATACAAAGGATAATCATTATGTTCAGCGTTATTAATCTGATCATTACTGTCTGTATTTTATGTTTTAGCTCTCTTGCATTAGCTCAAACCACCTATTTCAAGTGCGTCACTCCCAAAGGCACCACTTTCTCTCAATTTCCCTGTAGTGATAATGCTACCTCACACACAATAACCGCCACTGAGCCTAAGCAAACCGGTAAAGAAATAAACTATACCAAACAGTTAAACGAGCTGGAACGAGATACGATTATTTCCAACCTAGAAGCAGAGCTGCGCAGTAATCAGCATAAGTTAGCAATACTTTTACGAGAAAAAGACAGGGCTGATTTTAAACAACAGCAGCGTTTAAATCATATATTGAGCGCAGATGATAAAAAGCGTATTAGCAAAGATATTAGAAACACACAGAAAAAATTAGATAAGCAATATAAAAAAGATAAAGCATTGATTGAAAAGCGTATTAAAAAGTTACAAAAAAAGATTGATGCCTATCAACCTTAATCAGACTAACTTCAATAATTATCATCTTAATTAGCTTGGTTTTAAATATAAAATAACATACCCTTAACATCTATAGAGCATAAACTCTATTGTGTGTTTAGTGGTGTAATTTCCTTTGACCACCTTTTTCGGATTTAATACTAATACCAATTGCATTAAATTAGTGATCTATTATAGCGACAAAGAAATAAGTCGATAACAAGGCGAAAATTATGATACATACTTGTTCTATATAAATAATTTTTAACGCAGCTAGCGGATTATTTAAAACGCTAGAATGATCATGTTTTTAATAAAATTGGTATAACCACCGGCATTATCCTAAACACCTAAAGGCGTCTATTAAGGAGTACTGATGCAACCACGCCAAATTGCTGAATTAATTTTAACCGGTTTTAAAAAGCATTATTTGCTGTTTCAAAGAACAACAGCCAAGGCTCCCTACGCTTTTGCTAAAAGAGACTGGCAAGCCATTAATGATATAAGTCGCCTGCGTATAAGCTATTACGATGATCGGGTAAACGAAACAACAAAAACACTAAGAGAACGCCAGCAAACAGACGCGCTAAACGAGAGCTTATGGCTTGAAGTGAAAAAGCTTTACCAACACTTTTTATGTTTTCATCCGCAAGCAGAACTTGCTGAAACATTTTATAATTCAGTATTCTGCCGCCTGTACCACCGCCGCTATTTTCACAATGACTTTATTTTTGTAGAAGCCACGCTCAAAGATGCGCCTTCTGTGCCCGTTGAAGCTGAATACCGTAGTTATTTTCCTGTTGTAGATGGTTTAAAGCCCACCATTAAGCGCATTATTAATCACTTTGATTTTAAGGCCGATTTTGTCAATCTAGAACGCGATATTCGTTTATTAGTTAAAGCCTTTTATAAACAAGCACCCGATACACACCACCAACATTGGCAAATGCGTTTTGATATATTACATACCCCGTTTTATCGTAATAAAGCCGCTTACATTGTGGGGCGCGTTGTATCGCAAAGTGGCGTTCAGCCTTTTATTATTGCGGTGTTACACCATGAAGATAAAGGCCTTTATTTAGATGCCTTACTTACAAAGTCGTCACAAATGCGCGTTATTTTTGGCTTTGCGCGTGCCTATTTTATGGTAGAAACTCATGCTCCTTCAGCGTTAGTACGGTTTTTAAATCAACTTATGCCTAATAAAACCCTCGCCGAGCTTTACAACGCCATAGGCTTTCATAAACAAGGTAAAACCGAGTTTTATCGCGAGTTTTTGAATCATTTAACCCATTCTAATGATGAATTTACCATTGCTCCCGGTACACCGGGTATGGTGATGATGGTATTTACCCTACCCTCGTTTGGTTATGTATTTAAAGTTATTAAAGATAAATTTGGTGAAAGTAAGCCGTTTGGTCGCGATACGGTATTAAAACGCTATCAACTGGTTAAAAGTCATGACCGTGTTGGCCGAATGGCTGACACCATAGAGTATTCAAACGTCGTATTTCCTTTGGCACGATTTGATAGTAACTTGTTAGCACAGTTGCACAAAACCATTGGCTCATCGATGGTGATTGAAAGTGACTGGTTAATCATAAAACATTTATACATTGAACGGCGAATGACACCGCTTAATTTGTTTTTAGAAAATGCAGACGAAAAAAGTGCCGCCGATGCCATTGAAGAGTATGGCCAGGCGCTTAAAGAAATGATTGCCGTGAATATTTTCCCTGGCGATATGCTGTTAAAGAACTTTGGTGTAAGTAAGCACAAACGTATTATTTTTTATGATTACGATGAAGTGCAATATTTAACAGACATGAACTTTAGAGCACTACCCAAAGCAAAAAGTTATGATGATTATTTGATGGATGAACAAAGTTACTCGGTTGCTCCGCAAGATGTATTTCCAGAGCAATTATGTACCTTTGTAATGCCTAACCCAACATATAAACAATTTTTAACCAGTACGCACCCAGAACTACTTGATGTGAGCTTTTGGAAACAAGCACAACAAAATATAAAAAATGGAAAGGTGAGTCATATTTATCCCTATCCTACAGCACAGCGTTTTATCCATTACTGGTAAACGTTAAGGACACACAATGAATATAAGTAAAATAGATTTAAATTTACTGGTTTATCTCGATACGTTACTGCGCGAATGTAACGTTACTCGTGCCGCTAACCAGCTTAGTATTACTCAACCGGCAATGAGTAATGGACTTAAACGCCTACGTAACCTTTTTAACGATCCTATTTTAGTGCGTACCAGCGATGGTATGGTGCCGACCGAGCGCGCTATTGAGTTACAGCCTGTTATTCGCGGTATTTTGATGACGCTTGAAGAAACGCTAGCACCTAATCGCGAATTTGAAGCTAAACAAAGTAAACGCGTGTTTAGAATTATGGCCAGTGACTATGCAGCCAGTACCATGGCACCGCGTTTGTTAGGGAAATTACATGAAGAAGCCCCAGACACCACATTAGATATTTTAACGCCCAGCGATGTAACTTTTCATGATGTAGAAAACGGTAAAGTAGACATGGCAATTAACCGCTTCGAGAACTTACCGCAATCGTTTCATCATAAGCGAATTTGGAAAGATAGCTTTTGCTGTTTAGTAAGATCCGACAACCCTATTATTGAAAACTTTAGCCTAGATAGCTATTTAAAAGCCCGTCATATTTGGGTAAGTAAAACAGGCTTTGGTGTTGGGGTTGGCATGGATCCAAAAGATGTGCAAAAGCTGGGTTGGGTTGACGAAGCGCTCGCACATTTTGGGAAGCATCGAAATATTGCCACGTTTACTCGTAACTACCATGTTGCGATTCATTTAGCGAAAGAAAAAAACCTCGTGGCGACTTTACCTTCAAAAGCGGCCAATATTTATGTAGACGATCCGGGGCTTAAAATACTTGAACCACCCTTTCCAATTCCACCATTTGAACTTGATATGATATGGAGCCCTTTGTTACACAGAGATGCTAGCCATATTTGGTTACGTCAAAAAGTGGCCGAAGTAGCTGAAGAGCTTAAATAACCTTCTTACATGCTTTTATGTAAATTTTGCTTGCTAGCAGCATGTTAGCAAGCTTACCTAGACCTCCCCACAATAATAAAACCATTAAAAACAATTAGTTAAAAATAAAACCGCGTTGGAATGCCGCTTGCTTAGTTATCTATGTATTTTAAATTAACAGAGGTCATTATTATGAGCACCCATCAAGGACAAGAGATAAATCATATCACCGACATTATCCAAGTAATGAATAGCGGTATCGACTTTTACGAAAAAGCACAAGATAAAGTACAAGATCCTAGCGTAAGTGCATTATTTCAGCGCATGATCGACGCCCGCAAAGTAAGTGTTGAAAGCTTACAACCCTATGCAATTAATCAACAAGGTGCACGTGAAGATGGCTCTTCGTTCGCGGTAGAAGCACGCAGAGCATTTACCGCTTTGCTCAGTACATTCACTAGCGATAACGACCAAACCTACATTAAAGAGCTTGAAGAAGTAGAAGATAAAACCTTAGAAGAAATTAAAACAGCGTTAAAAAAGCCTCAATCACATGATTGTGAAGCGGCGCTGTCAAAGGTATTGCTTACCATGCAAAGCTGTCATGCTGAAATGAGTAAAATGCAAAAACATTAAGTTTAAAAACTATAAAAGGGCCTTACGGCCCTTTGGTTGTTAAATAACAATAGGAGAGTTATTAATTAAAAGCGGTATTCTGCACCTACGTAGTAGTAAGCACCGTTAAAACCAAATGGCGCTGAACGACGAGAGTACTTAAATACCCCATCACTGCTGACAATGGTATTACCTTGAGCATCTACAATAGTACCCGAACGTGAATTACCTATGGTGTTTTCATCTGGATAAACATCAAATAAGTTATTTGCGCCAATATTTACCGATAAATTATCAGTTACAAAGTAATTAACTTTAATGTCAGTTAAAATTTCAGCACCGTAAGTCTGGCGGCCGCCATCTTCAACTGTATACTCACCAAAACGATTAAGTGATAAATTAACAGTCCAATCGTCACGGCGATAAAGCGCACTTAAGTTAATGCGATCTTCTGGTTGCCATTCTTCAATGATAGAAATTTCTTGATCAGAAAACACATCATCGACTGGCACGGTTTCAAGACCAGAACCTGCAGGTGTAAATAACGACACGACATCGGTTTCGGTAAAGTTGGCCGCTAATGTAAAATCAAGCGTGCCGCCTAGGCCTTCTGTATTCCATGTAGCTACAAAGTCGATACCTTGCGTTTCTGTGTCAGCACCATTTAAGAAAAACTGTCCTGCACCAGCACCCGAGCTCAGTAACGCTGCATCAAGACTGTTTGATAAACCTTTGCCTAAGCGATTACTAATTACAATACGGTCGTCAATATCGATTGAGTAGTAATCAAGCGTTACATTAATATTATCGCTTACATTATAAACAATACCTAAACTGCGGTTTTGTGATTTCTCTTCTGTTAACTTAGGAATACCTAAACTTTGCGCCAGTGTTGAATCGTTTCTAAACGTGCCCACTTCTTCAGCCACTAAATTGCCATTAGGACCAACAACAAACTGCGTGCTGATATTGTTAAAGTACAACTGCTGCATTGAAGGCGCTCTAAATCCTGAGCTTAATGCACCACGAAGTGAAATATCTTCGGTTAGTGACCAGTTACCCGCGAGTTTAAAGTTAACTGTATCGCCAAATCCTTTGTAATTATCGTAACGTAACGCCCCTGAGATAATCACATCCTCAATAACGTAAGCTTCAGCGTCTAAGTAAAACGAGATCACATCGCGCGACTCATCAACCGACGATGCTGGCGATGAACCACCAAAGCCTTGTGTGCCACCTGATGCATTTTCGCTACCAATACCACCGCTTAGTCCATCATAAATATTAACACCATTATTGGTATCGTAATCGCGGTATGCGTATTCGCTGCCCTCTAAAATACGGTACTCATCGGTGCGTATTTCTGCGCCCATTGCTAATGAGTAATCATCAAAATTTTGAGTAAAATCAAGATTAATCGTTTGCAGTGATAACTCCATACCATACGCGTAACCTTCACGTGGAATAGTGGCGCGAATATCTGCAGCGCTTAAGCCTTGGTCGTAACGTAAGAAGTTAGCATAAGAGGCATTAATCGTATCGCTAGTGGTGTAATCAATGCTGTTTTCACCATAGGTGTACGATAAGTCTAAGCTTGAGTCGTTATCAAACTGCGTTTTATAACCAAAGTTATATGAAATATCGTCAATTGTAGTGTTTATTTTTGGTAAAAAGCCAGCCGGAACTGTCGCATCACCATCTTGTAATACTGGGTTACCACCGGCATTGGCATTATGACGGAAAAATGCTGCTGATTCGTTATCACGCGTTGAATAGGTAATAAAACCGTATAGTTCACCCGCTCCTAATTCGTAGCCGGTGTTAACGGTTAAACCAAATTGTTGAGAGTCGGCATCGCCAATTCTAAATGTATCGCGTGGCGCGGTTAGTTCACGCGGGTCGCCTGCCAGTAACGTGCCGTCACTGAGCTCAGTACAACCATAAAATTGACATGAACCATGAAGCCCTGCACGGTTAGTTGGTGCGCGGTCACGGTAGTTTATAGTTGTATTTAAATAACCATTGTCACCTAAAGCAAAGCCTTTATTAAAGTCGATGTTAACAGTTTCGCCATCACCTTCTGAATACTCACCGTAGTTAATAGCGGCTTTACCACCTTCGCTGCCATCTTTGAGCACAATATTTATAACACCGGCAATTGCATCAGAACCATATTGAGCCGCAGCGCCATCACGCAGTACTTCAATACGTTTAATTGCTGAGGCTGGAATAGCGTTCATATCGGTACCCGCCGTACCACGCCCCACCGAAGTATTAATATGAATAATACTGGCTTGGTGACGACGCTTACCATTGATCAATACCAACGTTTGATCTGGCCCTAGGCCACGTAGCGTTGCTGGTCTTAATGCATCAGTACCATCACTGATAGATGAACTTGAAAAGTTAAAAGAAGGTGCAATAGCTTGAAGCATGCGGCCAACTTCTGTTTGGCCGGTATTTTCGAGTGCTTCTGCACTTAAAATATCAACGGGGACAGGTAAGTCTTCAACTGAGCGCCCTGCCACACGACTACCTACAATAGCAATTTTTTCGATGTTTTGTTCTGCGCTTTGTTCAGCGGCATTGATTCCTTGTGAATTAACTGCAAGTAAAGCAGGTAATACAGCTGCACTAACTCCTGAAAGCTTCATCATGTTGTTATCTTTCCTATTGATTTGTTTGAGTTTAATACTCAGTAAACCATTTTGATCAACAACCGCATCGAGCTGTGTCTCAGCCAGTAATGCTTTTAGTGCATCAAGTTGAGAATAAAATCCATACAACGAATTTGCTTCGTATTGCTTGGCAAGTTCATACGAAAAAACCACAGTTTGTTCTGTTTGCTTCGCAAATTCTATTAAGGCTTTGTCTGCTCGTTGCGCTTTTATATCAAATTGCATCATTTGTCCCTCGGTTTGACTTGCATACACACTGATACTTAAAAACAGCGGTGCAACAAGGCCAAATTGAGTTAAATGGCACGTATGGTTACTGCGCAACTTATATAAACAGTTAGCAAACAAAAATCCTCTATATTTTTTTATCATTTTTTTAATCTTTAAATTACTTTTTACACCCTTACGAGCAACATTGATTAACAATGGTGTGATTTTCATTACGATTACCTATGATTTTTTTTGATATTTTAGGCTAACAACATGCTCGCCTAAACGTTCATGTTCAATCGAAAAATTATTTTGTAAGCTCTCTAACAGCCCTGCCACATCACCCGCTTTAAAAACACCGGCCACTTTTATACGGGCTAACTCATCAGATGATAGTTCAAACCGCGTAGCGGTATAACGGCTGACTTCGTTTAAGGCATCAACCAGTTGCTCACCATTAAATATCAACATGCCATTTTGCCAAGCTAAGTCACGCTGTACATCATCAACCGATAACTGTGTGATTGGTTTGGTAACGCTTTGTTCAATAATGGCTTTTTCACCGGAAATCACAATATTGGCATTAATTTGACGAATTTCATGATTGTTATTATCAGCTTGTTGATACGCTTTAAAATCATCAGCATTAACAGCAACGCTAGGATCGGTGATCATCACTTTACCCTCAGTAACAACCAGCTCGAGATCTGACGAAGTATTGCGCTGCACATTAAATACAGTACCGAGAGCGGTAAAGCTTTTATCACCGGCCATCACGCTGAATGGGCGTGATGCATCTTTAGCAACATTAAAACGCCCCTCGCCACGACTTAGTAACAATTGCCTACGGCCTTGGCTATAAGCGACTTCCAATGAGCTATTGGTATTAAGTTGTACAATTGTGCCATCTGGTAAAACATAGGTTGCTTGCTCGCCAACTTTTGTTTTATAAATTTTTGTATAATTTACCTTGGCTAAATTTTTGTTGAAATTGCTATCTATATTTAGCAATAAATAGCTGCACATCATTAATGCAGCAACAATACTTGCTGCCATGCCAAATACATACGCAGGCTTTGTTTTGCTATTAGCCGGTTGTTTATTTGGAAATAATACGCTGAGTTCGTTAAGTACACTCAGGTCATCCCAAAGCTGAGCTAATTCATACACCGCATTTTGATGAGCAGTACTTTGTAGCATCCACAGTTTAAATTGTTCTTGCTCTTCTTTTGTAAGGCCACGGTCAATAGCACTGATCCATTGCGATGCTTTTTCTAATATTAATTCTTTTGAGGTAAATTGATGGATGTTATTCATTTTGCTGCCCTCATTATGTCCGCACTTTGTTGGCAATGGTCGCTCTCATCGTGTGACTGTTCGCGCATATATAGCATGGTATTTAATAACCCTTTGGCAATGTGTTTTTCTACCGTACTTTGACTTAGCTGCATTTGCTGTGCGATCTCTTTTTGGCTCATTCCATAGACTTTTTTTAAAATAAAGCACTTTCTTACAACAGGACTTAATTGCTCAGTCGCCCGACAAAATAATAAAAAACGCTCTTTAGAGGTGTATTCGTCTTCTAATTGCATTGATTTAAGCAATTTAGGGAGTTCAGTTTCGTGATTTAAAGGGGTACTAAATTTATTATCCCATTTAGCTATATGATTAAGTGCTAGGTGTTTAGCTGTTTTTAACATGTAGCTACGGGTGTATTGAATATCTTGCTTTAATTCAGCTTCATAACTTTTAACAAAGGTTTCTTGAACAATATCATCAACATCGTCAGGCAACACAATTTTAGACACGAAGCGCCGCAGTTGCGTGGATATGTCTGAGAATGTACTGGCTAATTTAAGTCCTCGAGCCACGTGGGTAGTCCCTTGTTATTATTATTACCGTAAGATTACGAGTTTTAGGGCTAATTACAAGGAGTTTTGTTAATTATTGGTTATTTATTAGTTGCTAACATACATAGTGCAATGTAAACGTATTACCTTTTAAAACTTTTTTAATCATTATGCCTGTTTGGTAAATATTGAAAGTTAGCGCAATTTTAGTTGATTTGGCTTTTTATAATGAGGGCAAACAGATATTTAGCTTAATTTTATTGGCGTGTTGTGTAGTAATTTAGTAGTCGCAACGCTACTATTAACGGATAGGAGTTACATATGAATAATCAAAAATTATCAGATTTTGAGCTTTATTTTCAAATTGATGAAAGTAATCGCGTCAATCTGTTTGCCGTAGATGATTCGGCTGTGCCAAAAAGCTTAGCTGAACTTGAGGCTGATATTCCGCCTTTATTTAAACTTGCTAACGAAGTAAGCAGTTTAGAGCAAAGCGCCTTAGGCCCTTTGCGTAATTTAGGTGATATTGCCCAAGAACTAACTACTTTTTTACAAGCCCAGTCACGCAAAATAGATTTGATCATGAGTCATATTTTAGCCTCTGAACAACCTGAAGATAACTCAATCTATTGCGACAGTTACGGCGGTGGCGGCATTAAGTTTACCAGTGAACATTTGTATACATTAGGGCAAAAGTTTCGTACTAAACTTTTTTTACAACACGAGGCCTCTGCGGTGTATTGTTATAGCGAAGTGGTTGCCATTGAAAAACAAGATAATGAGCACTACCAATATACTCTGTTATTTGTATCAATAAGAGACAGCGACCAAGAGCTGGTTGTAAGAGCCAGCTTACATGCGCAAACTCGCCAGCTTAAAAAGCGCCAGCAACTTGAAAAAGCCAAAGAGAGTACAAACGATAAAAGCTAGCGTTTATTAACTTCTCAAATCGCTTTAAAATTGTGAGCCAAACGCTCATTTAGAAGTGACTTAGCAGTAATTGAACTGCTAAACTAGCCCCATCTTTATTTGTATTAAAAATCCATGAACTTTAGACTTTTACCTGAATGGGCCGAGCAAGACGCTGTTATGCTTACATGGCCGCATAAAGACACAGATTGGGCTGATAATTTAGCCCGTGTAGAACCTGTATATATTGAGCTTGCTAAGCATATAACAACGCAGCAAAAGCTTGTTATTGTGGCGCATAATAGTGCCTTAAAAATGCATATTACAGCATTGCTAAATAGCGCTAACATCTCTTTGAATCGTGTTCATTTTGTAGTAACCCCTACCAACGATACGTGGGCTCGCGATCATGGCCCGCTTACTTGTAGCGCTATTGACTCACCCGAGCAACTAAAAGTATATGATTTTACTTTCAATGGTTGGGGCAATAAATTTGAAAGCGCATTAGATAATCAAATTAATCGTACTTTGGTAAAAGAGTTAAGTAGCAAAAAAAACCACTATCAAGCGCTCGATATGGTACTTGAAGGTGGCGGTATTGAAATAAACGAGCATGGTGTGTTGCTAACAACCAGCGAATGTTTGCTTAATAAAAACCGTAACCCAAATTTAAACCCAAGTGACATAGAAGCGCTTTTAAAAGCGCACTTGGGCGCAACAGATTTTTTATGGGTTGATCATGGCTATTTAGCAGGTGACGACACCGACAGCCACATTGATACCTTAGTGCGTTTTGCACCAAATAATACCCTTGTGTATGTGCAATGTGACGATAAAAGCGATGAGCACTTCAGCGCGCTTAATGCCATGCAAAAGCAACTACAAAGCTTTAAAACTGCCGATCGCACCCCATATAAGCTAATTGAGTTGCCATGGCCAAAAGCCGTGTACGATGATGAAAACACGCGCTTACCCGCCACCTATGCAAATTACTTAATTATTAACAATGCGGTATTAGTGCCTACTTATAACGATGTAAACGACCAACGCGCGTTAGCACAGGTTCAAAAAGCATACCCAGATCACACAATTATTGGGGTAAATTGTTTACCTATTATTGAGCAATTTGGCAGTCTTCACTGCATTACAATGCAATTACCTCGTGGATTTTTAGCTGGAGCAGCACAATGACAAGCCCTGCAAATTTATCAGTTGCCTTAGTGCAACAAAGCAACAGTGACAACGCTGAACACAATATTGAAAAATCAATTGCTGGCATTCGCGATGCAGCCAGTCAAGGTGCACAACTTGTTGTGCTACAAGAGTTACACCGTAGTTTATACTTTTGCCAAACCGAAGATGTCGACGTCTTTGATTTAGCCGAAACAATACCTGGGCCGAGTAGTAATACGTTAGGTGAACTTGCTAAAGAGCTTGGTATTGTGATTGTCGCGTCTTTATTTGAAAAGCGCGCTACAGGCCTTTACCACAATACCGCAGTGGTGCTCGAAAAAGACGGTAGTATTGCCGGTAAATACCGTAAAATGCATATACCGGATGACCCTGGCTTTTATGAAAAGTTTTACTTTACCCCAGGCGACTTAGGCTTTGAGCCTATTCAAACCTCAGTGGGCAAACTTGGCGTACTGGTGTGTTGGGATCAGTGGTTTCCTGAAGCGGCGCGTTTAATGGCGATGGCAGGTGCCGAGCTTTTAATTTATCCAACGGCCATAGGCTGGGATCCACGCGATGATAAAGACGAGCAAACCCGTCAAAAAGATGCTTGGGTTATTAGCCAACGAGCCCATGCGGTAGCCAATGGCGTTCCGGTGATTAGCTGTAATCGTGTTGGTCTTGAGCGCGACCCGAGTGGACAAAGTGACGGCATTCAATTTTGGGGTAACTCGTTTATTGCAGGTCCCCAAGGCGAAATATTGGCACAAGCCGATAATCAAAGTGAACAAATATTAATGGTTGAACTTGATCAAAAACGCAGCGAGAACGTAAGACGTATCTGGCCGTATTTACGCGACCGCAGAATTGATCATTATCAAGATTTAACAAAAATCTATCGCGACTAAATAATAGTATGGCTCTTAGCAGCTAAGAGCCTAATTTAATGGAGTAATTAATGGCGTTTGAGCAATGGGCAGCCTTGCCTTGGGTAAAATCTCAAAAAGATAAAATTCAATGGGGCGAGCTTTTAGGCAGTGGCTTAAGCATTGCCATTGCACAAGGTGTAAAACAACAAGATAACTTAGTGTTAATAGTTACGCCAGATACACCAAGTGCTTTGCGCCTTGAAACTGAATTAGAGTATTTGCTTCCGGATAACCCGGTAATGATATTTCCGGATTGGGAGACATTGCCTTATGACCACTTCTCGCCCCATCAAGATATTATTTCCGCGCGCTTAGCAACGCTTAATACCCTGAAAAACGAGCAACAAAGCGTGCTCATTATGCCTGTATCAACGCTGATGCTGCGCACGGCCCCAGCTTCGTTTATATACGGTTCAACGCTTAATTTTAAAGTGGGCGATAGATTAGACACCCACGCTTTGCGTGAAAACTTAGAGCAAGCGGGTTACATGCACGTGCAACAAGTTATGGAGCATGGCGAATATGCAATACGTGGCTCTATTGTTGATTTATACCCGATGGGCAGTAAACACCCATTTAGGCTCGATTTTTTTGATGACGAGCTTGATACCATTCGCTTATTTGATGTGGAAACACAACGCTCAGACGAAAAAGTTGAAAAAATTGAGTTACTTCCAGCCCATGAATTCCCCACTAACGACACGGATATTGAACGCTTTAGAATAAACTATCGTGAAAAGTTTGGCGCAAGCGCAGAACAAGACTCTGTCTACATGCAAGTTAGTAAAGGTAACTGGCCTGGAGGTATTGAATACTACATGCCATTATTTTTTGATGGCTTGGCGACTATTTTTGACTATTTGCCTGAATCAACGACCGTGATGCAATTAGGCGATTTAGAACATGCGGCGGATAACTTTTGGCACGACGTTAATGTACGCTATGAAAACCGCCGTGTGGATCCCTTACGCCCACTTTTACCGCCGGATGAATTGTATCAGCCAATCAATGAGCTATTTTCAAACCTGGGCAATTATGGCCGTATTCGTTTATCACAAGCAAAATTAGGTACTAAAGCGGGCAATAAAAACCTTGCCGTGAATGAATTACCCAATGTCCGCATTGATCATAAACAACATGAACCCTATAACGCATTCATTAGCTATGTGGCAGAGCAAAAAAAGAAAAAAGGCCGAGTTGTCATTAGTGTTGAGTCGGATGGTCGACGTGAATCGTTACTGAGCATATTAAAACCCAGCGGTTTAAAATTTAAAGAATTTGATACTTTTGAGCAATTTACCAACAGCAGTAGTGACGTTGGTTTAATTGTAAGCCCACTTGAACAAAGTGTCGTGCTTAGCACAAAACCTAGCCTGAGCATTATTACTGAGCAAGAATTGCTTGGAATTAAAGTATCACAACGCAGACGCCGTAAGCACAAGTATGAAGCAAGCCAAGATGCGCTAATTCGTAATTTAGCAGAGTTAAAAGAAGGCCAACCGGTTGTGCACCTTGACCATGGTGTTGGCCGTTATCAAGGACTGCAAACAATTGATGCTGCCGGTGTGGTTACTGAATTTGTAACCATTATTTATGCCGGTGAAGCAAAGCTCTATGTGCCGGTATCAGCGCTTCATATGCTTAGCCGTTACTCTGGCGGTGAAGAAGCCAGTGCCCCACTGCATAAGCTCGGCTCTGATGCGTGGGATAAGGCAAAAAAACGCGCCGCTGAAAAAGTACGCGATGTCGCTGCTGAATTGCTCGATATCTACGCTCAGCGCCAAGCAAAGCCGGGTAATAAATTTACGCTGGATGGCCAAGCTTATCGTCAATTTAGTGATAGCTTCCCGTTTGAAGAAACGGATGATCAACGTAACGCCATTGAAGCTGTACTGGGTGATATGCAATCAAAACAAGCCATGGATCGCTTAGTCTGTGGTGATGTAGGCTTTGGTAAAACCGAAGTAGCCATGCGTGCAGCCTTTGTTGCGGTTAACGATAATAAGCAGGTGGCTATTTTAGTCCCTACCACCCTACTTGCTCAACAACACTACGATAACTTTAAAGACCGCTTTGCTGATTTTCCAATTGAAGTGGGCGTATTGTCTCGGTTTAACTCAACTAAAGAGCAAAAAGAAACCCTTGAAAAAATGAGTAATGGCAAGCTTGACGTGGTTATTGGCACGCACAAACTAATTCAACAAGACATCAACTTTAAAGATTTAGGCCTGTTAATTGTTGATGAAGAACACCGATTTGGGGTGCGCCAAAAAGAAAAAATTAAAGCCCTGAGAGCTGATGTTGACATACTCACCCTGACCGCAACCCCCATCCCCCGTACTTTAAATATGGCCATGAGTGGTATGCGCGATTTATCTATTATTGCTACCCCACCGGCTAAACGCTTAGCCGTTAAAACTTTTGTGCGCCAACGCGACGAAGAGCTTATTCGCGAAGCGGTACTGCGTGAAATTAAACGCGGCGGCCAGGTGTACTTTTTACACAACAATGTAGAAACCATTGAGCGTGTTGCTCAAGAAATTAGCGAATGGGTGCCTGAGGCAACAGTTACCTCAGCCCACGGGCAAATGCGAGAGCAAGAGCTTGAGCAGATTATGACCGATTTTTATCATCAAAAATACAATGTACTGGTATGTACTACGATTATTGAAACCGGCATTGATGTACCCACAGCAAATACCATTATTATGGACAGAGCCGATAAACTCGGTCTTGCTCAGCTGCATCAATTACGCGGACGTGTTGGTAGAAGTCATCACCAAGCCTATGCTTATTTACTCACAGGTAACCCTAAAGCTCTCTCTAAAGATGCGAAAAAGCGTTTAGATGCCATTGCCTCATTAGAAGATTTAGGCGCAGGTTTTGCCTTAGCAACCCACGATTTAGAAATTCGTGGTGCCGGTGAGCTATTAGGAGACGATCAATCTGGACAAATGCAGACCATTGGCTTTAATTTGTATATGGAAATGCTTGAACAGGCCGTTAACGCACTTAAAAATGGTCAAGAGCCAACCCTTGAAAATCTATTACAAAAACAAACCGAAGTTGATTTAAAGCTACCTGCTTTGTTACCTGATGATTATATTCATGATGTTAACGCGCGTTTAGGTATGTACAAGCGTGTAGCAAGTTGTGCTAACCTTGCTGATATTGATGAACTGCAAGTAGAATTGATAGATCGCTTTGGTTTATTACCTGATGCAGCTAAAAACCTATTTAGTTTACAACAACTAAAAATGCAGGCGAGCAATTTGGGCATAACCAAAATAGAAGCTAACCCGAAAGGAGGCTACTTTGAGTTTAGTCAAAATACCAAGGTTAATCCTAGCTTCATTATTGGTTTGATACAAAGTGCGCCACACATTTATAAAATGGATGGCGCAAATAAATTACGCTTTGCCATTAGCGAGGCGAATGCCCGTGAACGCTTAAAAATGATCACTGCTATGATTGCAGATTTCGAAAAAAAGGTTAGCCATTAATGTTGCTGAAAAAATCGCTGGTTATTTTATGCTGCTTATTTAGCAGTACTGCATTTGCAGAGCGCTGGTTTGAAGTAGAGGTGTTAATATTTAAACAGCGCCCTGCTCCTTACTTACAAGAAGACTTTAGCTTAAAGCATGACGCCATTGAAGATAAAAACACCTTAGATTTATTGGCCTCTGCTTATAAAAACCAAGCAATGGACGCGTGTATAAACGGTGACCCACGCTTTCAAACACGTACATTTGCTGACACTTTGGTTAATTCAAACCCACAGTCTGCAGCGTGTAACGACAGCATTGATTATGTAAAAAGTTACGATGTGCTGCCAGTAACCCCTCAAGCACCAGTACAAGATACGATGGAGCAAACTTATCTGCTCGCTCCTGAACAACTGCAGTTTGAACAACAACGCCAAGCTTTAGACCGCAAAGGACTCACCCCTATATTACATACCGGCTGGCGGTTTGAAGGCGCAAGTAAATCACGCTCCCCTAGTATGCACTTATTTGCAGGCAACCAATTAAAAAACAATATGAACACCGGTTTTAGTTACGCCAATTCCGACTTTATTAGCTTACTTGATACTCCTGAGCCATTGTTTAATGAAGCACAGTCTCCGACCATGAAATGGGAGTTAGATGGCTTATTGAAAATACATTTACGCCATTATTTATACATTAATGCGGATTTCGACATTAGTGAAAAGCAAGATAATGGTGAGCTAGAATCAGCCCGTTTTTCACAATTTAGACGCGTTTTCAGCGAAGATATTCATTACTTTGATCATCCTCGTATGGGTATGATTGTACAAATTCGAAAATTTAACCATTAACAGTAGGAAAATAATAATGAAGAAGCTCCTAATAATTGCTGCAGCACTGAGTCTTGCTGCTTGTTCAAAAGTAAGTATGGAAAATTACGAAAAAATTAAAATTGGTATGGACAAAACAGAAGTTGAAGCACTTTTAGGCAGTGCTGATAACTGTGTAGAAAAAACATTACATACTAGCTGTACTTGGGGTGATGACGCTAAAAACATCGAAATTACCCTGGTATCAGACAAAGTAACGCTTTACAGCAAAAAAGGGCTAACGGATAAATAAGGACAACAAAGGAATAACGTATGTTATTCCTCTTTTTTTGCATCGCTGGTGTAAATAAGCTCTATGTTGACTATTTTACTGCGGTTTAAAGTGATTTTGTAACGCTGATAGAGCGTTTTATCCGGTTCGGTTAGAACCAATACCATGTTTAACTGATAGCGCCTTTCTACTCCCTGTTTAGAAATTTTATTGTTTTCTAAATGATAGAGCTTCCCTTCCCCTTTTTTTAAATAACGTGCAAACGGCGCGAGATTAAATTGCAGCGTTTGCTGCAAGCTATCGTAGCCTGGCAAAAATTCTTTAGCACTTACCCGGGTTTCACTAGCAAAATGCAGCCATTGCGCCGCCTGTTTGTTTTGCTGACGACGCTTAGAAAAAATTTTCCTCACTTCTTTGGGGATTTTTTTAAACCGGGTGTACTCTAACCAAATAAACTGACTCGCCACTTTATCTTTTGTGATACTGTTTTTAAAAATAAAGCGCCATTTTGGCCGCCCTCGCACAATAGCACGCCAAATAATACGGGTAATATCTTCTTTAAATATTTCTCTTAGCCCGTAAATAACCCCTAAAATTAGAATTAATGAAGCGGTTATTTCAGTGAAGGTAGAACGCGCATTGAGTATTACCACCATCACAAAAGCCATTATAACAGCCGTTACAGACCCTTTTACCAACCGCTTTAAATAGCTATTAAGATAGCGTGTTTGGCGCTGTAAAATCACTCCATGCTCTATTAAACGCTGGAGTAAACGCATCTTATTAGTAATTCTGTTGGCGTCTTTAAGCGTTGAGTCAGAATTATATTGCTGCTCTGCTCGATACTCACTCTCTGACTTACAAAAGTTTAATAAGTCATTTCGCTCTTTAGCGTGATCGCTACTACGCGGGCCTTCATCAAGTAGCTTTAAAAAAGTTTGTTCAATTTGCCAGCTTAGGTAGTTATCAGCATTAGTATAAAACGGGATCAGCTTTTCGTTATCCGGGGTGTAACGTCTGAGTTTTCTAAGTAGGCTTTGGCTTTGTTCACAGAGCTCCATGGCTCGTTGATAAAACTCATCGCTTTCTTGAATTTTTAACGCATCTTTAATATCGGCATCAATTGCCAGACGCACTTGATAACAATATAAATTTAAATTTTGTCGGTAATCTTGCTGCTCACCTTTGTTCTTACTAACAAAACGGCTTCGTACCAATGGAAGATGAATGTTATTCGCGTTATAGGCTACAAAAGATTTAAATTGGTTATTAAAGTAAGACTCTTCGCTGAGTGTTTGCGCGTTAATACCCATTTCGTTTGGGATAGAAAAATAAAGATCGAGACGCTGCTCTGCACGCGGTGATAGTTGCGGTTCAATAACAAACGATAAATTTTCGTCTTGCTTTAACAATGATGCCTCCTTCGGTTACCTACCTGAGTTTACGTGCCTCTTTAATTTTGTTCAACAAAAAAGGCCTAGTAAAAACTAGGCCTTTTAGTAGTTCTAATGAATTAAAATTAGAACTTAACGTTTACGCTTGCAAAGATACGAGAACCAATTACGTCGTAAAGCTCTGGGACAGTACCCATATCATTACCACCTAGCACTGACTCAGGCTCTTTATCAAAGATATTATTCATACCACCAGTTAAACGAACATCGTCGTTTAAGTTATAGCTCATAGAGATATCATGGTAAACAGTGTCGTCTGTGCTAAAGAATTCACCATAGTACTCACCGTCCATACCTTTGATATAACGAGCGTTGTAAAGCACGCTGATATCATCATTAATATCGTAGTTAACTGAAAGGTTTGACTTAATTTCAGAGTAACCACCAATGTTTCCATCAATAGTGCCTGTGTAATCAATTTCGTCTTGCTCAAATTCAATTAAGTAAGTCGTATCTAGGTTGATACGGTAGTTATCAGCTGTATAAGAGATATTCCAGTCAATACCTGATGTATCTTGTGCGCCTACATTTGTTAATGCTGAGCTTAATTCAGATAAATCACCATCAGCTGTAATGTTTACTGCTGCACATGATTGCGTATTTCCAGCAAAACAGTTGCGCATTTCGTTTTGTACGTCTAAACGCGTAATTGCATTAGTAATATCAAACTTCCAGTAATCTAATGTAGTTGATAAACCGTCAGCAACTTCCCACACTAAACCGAATGTGAATGATCTGCTCTCTTCTGCTTGAAGATTATCATCACTTGTGTAGTTAACTTCGATTTGTGGATCTTGCTCGTTACCCCATGGATCTTCTAGGTAATCGAATGAACCTGTATTACCACCAAATAATTCAGCAACATTTGGAGCTCTAAAACCAGTAGCAAGTACAGAGCGAACCATAAAGCTATCTGTTACATTCCAAGTAGCACCAAGTTTCCACGTTGTTTCACCACCAAATGTTGAGTAGTTATCGTAACGTGCAGCACCTTCTAGAGTAACTGATTCAAGCACTGGCATAGATGCTTCAAAGTATACAGATTGAACAGAGTAATCACCGTCTGTTGGATCTTGTTGTGAAGCTGTGCTTTCGCCTCTTTGAGTAATTAAATCTGGTGTATAAAAACCACTTTCGAATCTATTCTCAACACCAATTGCGTAACCAATATCACTCTCTGTAACAGCACTGTAACCCGCAGATAGGATGAATTGCTCATTACCACCTTCGTTTGACTCTGTGTAAAGAGAGTTGCTCGATACTAATAGGTCACGATTAATTGCATCGCCACTAAACCAAAGCGCTTGGTCACCATAAATGCTTTGCTCCATGTTACCCGCATGGATTGAGTTTTGAACCTTATCTTCTGAGTCATTACGACCGTAAGTTGCGCTAATGTCCCAGCTTGCATCGTTATCTAAAAGACCTTGCAATGCAATAGACGCTCTGTATGTATCTGTTTTTTGCTCATAGATACGTGGACCCGCATCAACCATTCTACGACGGTACTCTAATGAATCGGCTAATACACCATCTTCATCGATAAATGCATTAGTGTATGCATTACTTAGCTTTGAAGTGTCTAAATCAATGCTTGCAGGTTGTGGTGCTAACTGTTGGCTTGAATCACGACGTGTGTACATTAAATCAACATTAAATGTTGTGTCTGAATCAAGTTCTTTATTAAAGCTAGTAAAGACGCTGTATAAGTCACTTGGTGTTTGTGCATAGCTTGACGGTGTGTAGTCATAACATGTATCACGGTCTTTGAATCCACCTTGACCATTTGGCGCTTTACCACCTAAAGTCCCTTCTGGGATGTAAGACGAACAACCTGGCTCAACAAATTTACGGTCTGACTGAATAATATCGCCACGGCTTGTGTACTGAGCACCTAATACTAGGTTACCGTCAGCCACTTGCATGCCATGAAGTAAACTAACACCATAGTTTGTGCCGTCACCTTTGGTAGTTTGGCTACCTTCAACATTGACTTCAGAACCTTCAAAATCTTTTTTCGTGATGATATTTACAACACCAGCGATAGCATCTGAACCATAAACAGCCGATGCGCCATCTTTTAAGATTTCGATTGATTTAATCATGGCAACAGGAATAGTGTTTAAATCAACAGAAGAATCAGCGCCAGTGCCTGATGAAACCATACGACGGCCGTTTAATAGAACTAGGGTACGCTGTGCGCCCATACCACGAAGGTTAACTGTAGCAGAACCACCAGAACCATTGTTACTAGTCCCACCTAAGCTCATACCTGCCGCTGACGGTTGGTTTGAAAGTACATCTGCAACTGAGGTGTAGCCGCTCTTAGCAATAAAATCATCACCAATTACTGTGATTGGGCTAGCCGTTTCCATATCGGTACGGTTAATACGAGAACCCGTTACTTGAATTTTTTCAATTGACTTTGCTGCTTCGTCTGCAGCTAAAACCTGAACACTTGAGAACATTGGGATCGCTGCAATTACAGCTAAACCAAGAGTTGATTTTTTCATGGATGAACCCTACTTGTTGAAAATTTACCTAAATTGGTAATGCTCACTTTTATGAGAATTTTGAGTGAGCGGGAGCAACTTAGGCGCCTTTAACTGAACGAAAACTTAACGAACGATCACTATGCAATCAATGAAAATTAAGACGTCCCACGAAAGGAACAAAGGTTACAGTATGTTTCATTGTTAATTAATAAAAACAGTTAAAAATCATAAACTAAAGACCAAGCAATCACATAAAAAACACAGCTGAAATCAAATGAGTAGAGTTTGTAATCAAATGTAATTATTACAATAATGTGCCCTAAACAGGAAAATTAACATGTTAATCACAGCTCGTTATTAAAACGGTAAAACTAGGTGTTAATTACTAACCATATTTATGCAAGTAGATTGTTTATTTAGTCTGAATTTTTTTGTCATAAGTTTTAATCATGCAAATTTTATGTGTATTGAAGGTTTAAGACGGGCTGCCAATTAAACTAAAAACGGCTATCAAAGTGGATCCATTAGATAAATCTACATATTAATGACATGGGTGCTTTATTGCACGTATGAGCACAATTGAATAAGTAAGCCAAGCAGAGCTTAAGTTATAAACTTGGAAGGTAAATGGATATGTAAAAGCTATATTAAGAATGGTTATTTTATCAGATAGACTTTAATTGCAGATAACTATTAAATGTGAGGCATTTGGCTTTGCCGCTATAATTTTACGGGAATGGCGCAGTTAAAAACCACGCCTGAGTAGAAAGCCTTTAATAGGTAACGTTAAAAAAATATTCAACATTTTCACTTATGCCAGTGTTTGTATCGACAGTAGTAAGAATAAGCTTCCACACCATGTTTTTTTCTGAGCAAATCCCTACCATAGTATTAGCTACCCAAACGCTGCCCTGATTTTTAAATTGTACGGGAATGTAACCCATATACATGCTAACGCCTTCTAATTTAGCTGCAGTTATTGTTACACCAGTCGGTAACTGAGTGTAAATTGAAAACGGTGTCTCTGGTGATAGGGTTTCTTCGCTTAGCCAAACTTTAACTTGATTTGGAAAAATACACGGGTTGTTATTTTTACACTCTGTTTGTGATTGATTTACTTTTGGTGTTGATGTTGATCCAGAAAAGTCACAACCTAGTAAGAATAGTAGAAAAGAAAGTAAACATACTCTATATATATACATGCAGGTTCTCAAAGTATCTAATGTATTAGCCCAACATTTGGGCACGTTGGTTGATTATCGGCTTTAATGGGCAAGTAAGGTACAAATCACCTCAAAAAATAGACAGCAAGTTAATAAAGTTTGATTGATGTCATATTATTACGCAATTGACCTATCTTTTTAAGGCCAAAAAATTTATCATTTCAACCGCAAATAAAACAAGTATTTCTTGAGATTATTATCTTTAACAACCACATATTGTGGGTTTTAGATAGTATACTTTGGAATAATAGTAGGTCCTACTTTTACAAGTAGGTAATTCATTTCTAAACGCATTTATTGCAGCGGAAGCCAGAAAATGAGCCAAACAGTAGCATCACAAACTGAGTACAATTATAAAGTTGTACGCCAATTCGCTATTATGACAGTGATTTGGGGCATCGTTGGCATGGGTATTGGGGTTCTGATAGCTGCCCAATTAGCTTGGCCAGCTCTTAACTTTGACACACCATGGTTAACTTACTCTCGACTTCGTCCGTTACACACGAACGCAGTAATTTTCGCATTTGGTACAAGTGCACTTTTTGCGACGTCTTATTACGTCGTACAACGTACATGTCAAACGCGCCTTCTTTCAGACAAATTAGCCGCCTTTACCTTTTGGGGTTGGCAGTTAGTTATTGTTCTAGCAGCAATTACTCTACCTATGGGTATTTCAAGTTCTAAAGAGTATGCAGAACTTGAGTGGCCAATCGATATCTTAATTGCTGTTGTTTGGGTAACTTACGCTATTGTATTTATGGGCACTATTGCAAAACGCAAAGTAGCGCATATTTATGTAGCTAACTGGTTCTATGCTGGTTTCATTATTACCGTTGCTGTTCTACATATTGTTAACAGCATGGCAGTCCCAGTCTCATTGACTAAATCATATTCAATCTATGCAGGTGCCGTAGATGCAATGGTTCAGTGGTGGTATGGCCACAACGCAGTAGGCTTCCTTCTAACTGCGGGTTTCTTGGGTATGATGTATTACTTTGTACCAAAGCAAGCGGGTCGCCCTGTTTATTCATACCGTTTGTCGGTTGTTCACTTTTGGGCACTTATCTCTCTTTACATTTGGGCAGGTCCTCACCACCTTCACTACACTGCGCTTCCTGATTGGACGCAAAGCTTAGGTATGGTGATGTCTATTATCTTATTCGTACCGTCTTGGGGTGGTATGATCAACGGTATTATGACGCTCTCAGGTGCATGGCATAAGCTACGTACTGACCCAGTTTTACGTTTCTTAGTGGTTTCATTGTCTTTCTACGGTATGTCGACGTTTGAAGGCCCGATGATGGCAATTAAATCTGTTAATGCGTTATCGCACTACACAGATTGGACTGTAGGTCACGTTCACTCAGGTGCATTAGGTTGGGTTGCGATGATTTCTATCGGTGCTATTTACCACCTTATCCCTGCGTTATTCTCGCAAGGTCGTATGTACAGCATTAAATTAATCAATACACACTTCTGGTTACACACAGTGGGTGTTGTTTTATACATTGTTGCAATGTGGATTTCAGGTGTAATGCAAGGTCTAATGTGGCGTGCAGTTAACTCTGACGGTACATTAATGTACAGCTTTGTACAGTCGTTAGAAGCCTCTCATCCTTTCTATGTTATGCGTTTCTTAGGCGGTGTGTTCATCGTTACAGGTATGCTGGTTATGGCTTATAACGTTTATCGTACAGTTTCAGCGAAAAATAACTCGTTAGAACTTGATGAACAAGCGCAGTTAGCATAACGGAGTTAGATAATGAGCAATAAAAATTCACAAAACAAACACGAAATTATCGAGAAAAACATTGGCCTCATGGCCATCTTGACTGTTTTCGCAATCAGCTTCGGTGCATTAGTAGAAATTACGCCGCTAATGTTCCAAGACGATACAACCAAGCCAGTGGATGGGTTACGCCCGTTAAACGCACTAGAGTTTGAAGGTCGCGACATTTATGTACGTGAAGGTTGTGCTAACTGTCACTCTCAAATGATCCGTCCATTTCGTGATGAAGTTGAGCGTTACGGTCACTACTCTGTAGCAGGCGAGTCAGTATGGGATCACCCTTTCCTTTGGGGTTCTAAACGTACTGGCCCTGACTTAGCACGAGTAGGTAAACGTTACTCAGATGATTGGCATTATGCGCACTTAATGGATCCACGTGCCGTGGTTCCTGAGTCTAATATGCCAGGTTTCCCTTGGTTAGCAGAGAACACGCTTGATACAAGTCTGACTCTGAAAAAACTACAAATTTTCCGTGACACGTTTGCTATCAATCCAGAAAACCCAAAACACCCGGGTCTAGGTTATGGCAGTGACGAGGAATTAATCGCTGACATTGCTAAAGTTGATGCAATGAATGACGGTAAAGGTGCAACAGAAATGCAAGCCCTTATCGCTTATTTGCAACAACTTGGCACACATTTGAAGTAGATTATTATGGACTACGGGACATACAGAGGCATTTTGACTCTGGTAATTTTAGTATTATTTATTGTGATTGTTGGATGGGCATATAGCAAGCGTAGTAAAAGTCGTTTTAAAGACGCTGCCAATGTCATATTTGAAGATGAAAAAAAACACAACAATACACTCTCTAACGAGGAAAAGGGGTCTGAGAAATGACTAGCTTTTGGAGTATATGGGTTATTGTATTAACCCTTGCATGCTTAATCATTATCTTTGGTCTACTAGTTTGGAACTTAAAAAACTATGTAGGCGTAAAAGAAGGTGAAAGCTGTGGACATGAGTTTGACGGCATTCAAGAATTAAACAATCCACTACCAAAATGGTGGACTTACATGTTCTTCGCAACGTTTGTGTGGTCTGTTTATTACTTAGCAGCCTACCCAGGTTTAGGTAATTGGGAAGGTTTAGCAAAATGGACAAGCTCAAACCAAGGTATTACCTCTTTAACTGAATCGAAAGAAGCAGTCATTGAAGCGAAAGAAGATGGCCGTTTTGTAAAGCTAGATGCTGAATACCGCGCTGCTGAAGAACGTTTTGGTCCTATTTTTAATGAATTGGCTCAAATACCTGTTCTAGATTTAGTAGAGTCTAAATTTGCTGGTGATGCAGCACAGCAAGTTGCGCTAGAAAACGGCACTAAGCATGAGCAAACTCAAGGTCAACTCGCAGTTGAAATTGGTCAACGTTTGTTCTCACAAAACTGTGCACAATGTCATGGCTCTGATGCTCGTGGTGGTACTGGCTTCCCTAACCTTACTGACAACGATTGGTTGTACGGTGGTTCTCCTGACAAGATAAGAGAAACATTACTTTTAGGTCGTGTTGCAGCAATGCCACCTTGGGGTGATGCATTAGGTGAGCAAGGCGTTAAAGAAATGACGGCTTACGTACTTAGCCTATCTGGTCGTACTGTTAACCAAAAAGATGCCGATGCAGGTAAAGCAAAATTTGCTATGTGTGCCGCGTGTCATGGTCCAGATGGTAAAGGTTCAGTTGCCCATAACCTACCGTTTGGTGCACCAAACTTAACTGATAACATTTGGTTATACGGTGGCTCTCAACGCGCTGTTGAAGAAACACTTAACCATGGCCGTGCTGGTGTAATGCCTGCATGGAAAGAGATTTTAGGCGAAGATAAAATTCACCTATTAACTGCTTACGTTTACAGCTTATCGCAAGATAAATAACGATAAAGTTAACAAAACGTTTCAGTTTTAATCTTTTTATTTCAGTAGATTAATTCAGATCAAAAAAGCCTCCACTCGGAGGCTTTTTTTTAGTCTTTTCATTCTATTTATTATAATATAGCCGCACATTAATTAATTTTAGAGCGACTATGCAACCGACTCCGTGGTATAAAAATTTTTGGCCTTGGTTTTTAATCTTCTTTCCTTTAGCTGCAATTATTGGCTGCATTAGTTTATTTATTACAGCCATTGGTAACGGCCCAGATATGGTTGTAGATGATTACTATAAAAAAGGCAAAGCAATCAACTTAGAACTCGTTAAGTTTGATAAAGCAAAAGCGTTGTATTTACATGGCGACCTAAATGTATCAGATGAGCGTGTCAGCTTTAAATTTACCAAAGGCGATACCAGTAATATACACGCATTAAGATTGTCGTTTTTTCACCGTACCATAAAAGCGCACGATTTTGAGGCCACTCTCACCCCAAATGCTAATCAAGAGTTCACTGCATTATTAGAAAGCTATACACCAGGCGCATATTCGGTGTTTATTGAACCCGTTGATAACAGTTGGAAAATGAAAGAAAACGTTAGTTTACCAACCACCGCCACCGTTTTAGTGACTCCTAACTATAAGTAGTATTTAGTATGTCTAAAAATTGCTTTCATTGTCTTGAAAGTGTGCCTGCTGGATTTAGTGCACATGTTGTTATAGACAATACCGCTGAGCCAATGTGTTGCATTGGCTGCCAAGCTGTTGCACAAAATATCATTGACCAAGGGATGACCGACTACTACAAATATCGCACTGTTAGTGCCGGTAAAGTAGAGCAACTCGTCCCTGAACAACTCGCTTTTATTAAAAGCTATGACAATGAAGATATTCAAGATGAGTTTATCAGTACGCATAACGACAACTCTGAGGTGCTTCTCAGTGTTGAGGGCATTACCTGCGCCGCCTGTGCCTGGCTTATTGAAAAGCAATTACTTAACCTTAAATCGGTAAAGCGCGTTGATGTAAACACCTCAACTAATCGCGCTATGATCCAATGGGATAAAAGCGCAACCCCTTTAAGTGAGCTAATCACCTCACTGGCTGAAATAGGCTACAAAGCCTATCCATTCCAATCAGATGTAGAAGCCCAGCAAAAACAACAAACAGCTAAAGCCTATATTCGCCGCCTCGGCGTGGCAGGCTTAATGACCATGCAAGTGATGATGTTTGCCTTTGCTATGTACTTTGGCATGTTCTCTGGGATGGACAGCAACTTTGAACAGTACTTTAGATGGATCAGCTTGATCCTTGCAACGCCCGTTATTTTATACAGCGCCCTGCCCTTTTTAAGTAATGCAATTAACGGCTTAAAAGCAAAACAACTGAATATGGATTTACCGGTATCATTGGCGATTTTTGGTGCCTATGGTGCAAGCTGTTACGCCACCGTAATGGAAGTCGGTGAAGTTTACTTTGAATCTATTTGTATGTTTACCTTTTTACTCTTATTAGGTAAATACTTAGAATTTAGAGCGCGCTTAAAGGCCAGTGAATTTACAGCCAACTTACAAAAGCTACTGCCACTGACTGCCCGTACACTCGATGAAAACGGCAAAGAGCACATAATTGCCGCTAAAAAGCTCAAGCTTAACGATATCGTTTTAATAAAAGCAGGCGAAACTATCCCTGCCGATGGCATCTTAGTCAAAGGCAGCACCAGTGTTGATGAGTCTATGATGACTGGTGAACATCAGCCAGTACGAAAGTATATTGATCATAACGTATATGCGGGCACGGTTAATCATGATGGTATTATTGAAATAAAAATCAATAAGCTGGGCCAAAATACCCTGCTTAATCAAATTATTCGCCTGCAACATAATGCCCTAACAAAACGCCCACGGTTAGTAGAAATTACCGACAAAGTCGCGCAGTGGTTTGTTGCCGTGTTACTGGTATTTGCCTCTCTAACCGCCATTGGCTGGTATCAAATTGACCCTGATGTCGCTTTTTGGATCACTATATCGGTGTTAGTGGCCACCTGCCCGTGCGCATTGAGTTTAGCTATTCCAACCGCGTTAACGTGTGCTGTGGCTACCTTAACTCGTAAAGGAATATTAATTAAGCAAGCACATGTGCTCGAAACACTCTCAAAGCTTACTTTAGTTGCTTTTGATAAAACCGGTACGCTTACGCAAGGTAAATTTAGCCTCGATGTTGTTGACATACTTGATGATAACTACAGCAAAGAGCAAATTCTTGATATTGCAGCACAGCTTGAGAGCTATTCTGAGCACCCTATTGCTAGTGCCTTTAAAGAGTTTAAAGGTCAGCGTAAATTTGACGATGTACAGCTCCATCCAGGGGTTGGGATCAGTGCTCAATACGATAATACGCATTACGCCATTGGTAAAAGTGGCTGGTTTGATACCAAAAAAACCAATGCGCAAGCTACCCTTTACATAAACAAGCAACCCGTTGCACGCTTTTATTTTGTTGATAAAGTAAAAACAGATGCCGATAAACTCATTAACTCGTTAAAGGCTGCCAATCTAAGTTGTCATATGCTAACAGGTGACGCCTCAGATGCCGGTGCCAAGGTGGCAAAAAAATTAAAGCTTGATTCAGTACAAGCCAGTTGTAGTCCAAAAGATAAACAAGACGCCGTTGATCATTGGTCAACTCAAGGTGAAGTTGTTGCTATGGTTGGCGATGGCGTAAACGACAGCCCAGTATTTGCCAGCGCCCACTTATCAATCGCCATGGAAACAGGAGCTGATATCTCTAAAAACAGTGCCGATGTTGTGCTGCTTAACAGTGATTTAGCCTCTATTGATCATTTGTTGACGATTGCTAAGCAAACACGGCGTATAATTAAGCAAAACCTAGCGCTTTCTTTATTATATAATGGCTCTATATTACCGCTTGCTGCTATGGGTTTAGTTGCGCCTTGGATGGCGGTAATTGGTATGTCTGCCAGCTCTATTATTGTGATATGTAATTCACTAAGGCTATTAAAGTTATGAGCATAATTTATATTTTAGTTCCTATCGCTATCTTGTTTGTACTAATTGCCATTGGCGTGTTTTTTTGGGCAGTAAAAGGCGAGCAATTCTCTGATTTAAACAA
The DNA here is from genome assembly GCF_000518425.1 of Pseudoalteromonas sp. 23_GOM-1509m. Classification (NCBI taxonomy): domain Bacteria; kingdom Pseudomonadati; phylum Pseudomonadota; class Gammaproteobacteria; order Alteromonadales; family Pseudoalteromonadaceae; genus Pseudoalteromonas; species Pseudoalteromonas sp. 23_GOM-1509m. The sequence continues at coordinate 110,164 of NZ_KI912435.1, read as the reverse complement.
GCAAGGCCACAGTATTTTATTTGAAGACGATAAAGAGCAACATAATAAAAGTAATGATTGACCCGATTTTTGTTAGTGCTTTTTTAATGGGGTTGATTGGCAGTGGCCATTGCATTGCTATGTGCGGCGGCATTGCCAGCTCATTACAGTTAGCCAGTAACAAGCGCCAAACTTGGTTATATTCTCTAGCCTATAATAGCGGCAGAGCGCTAAGTTATATGCTGGCTGGTGCCCTTGTTGCCGGTATTAGTAGTCAATTTGCCACACAAAACTCGGCCTTTGCGCTGTTTTTATCATTTTTAGCGGGCGTGTTTATGTTACTGGTCGGCGTTTATATCATGCGCTTAGCCGCGACATTACAATGGCTCGAAAAACTTGGCAAAACCCTCATTTGGCAGCACTTAATTAAACTTAATAAATATTTAATGCCCATTGATTCCCCATTAAAAGCGCTTGGTTATGGCGCACTATGGGGCTGGTTACCGTGCGGCTTAGTATATTCTGCGCTCACATGGGCGATGACCAGTGGCACTGCCATAAATGGTGCTCTGGTTATGCTGGCATTTGCCCTAGGGACGTTCCCTGCCATGATCACCTTAGGTGTGGCTGCACAAAAGCTCAATATGCTTTTTAATCACCCTTGGACGCGAATAATATTAGGCAGTGTTATCATTTGGTATGGTATCTACCTTCTGATCATTGCAACAGACAAGCTAGTGCATTAACATTGGTAAATGTTGTGCATAGAAATTTAACGGATTGAACTTATGGATTTTTCTCAAAGTCGTGCTAAAGGTAATTGTGCCATTAGCTGTAATAACTGCAGTATTAGCCAGTTATGTTTACCATTTTCTTTAAATGGCCAAGAAATGGATAAACTTGATGAGATCATTGAGCGAAAAAAACCATTACACAAGGGTGACTACTTATTTGAGTCGGGCGCACCTTTAAATGCAATTTATGCAGTTCGTTCGGGGTCGTTTAAATCGTATACCTTGTCAGAGCAAGGCGATGAACAAATTACAGGCTTTCATTTAGCGGGTGACCTTGTTGGCTTTGACGCCATCAATAAAATGCAACATCAAAGTTTTTCTCAAGCACTAGAAACGTCAATGGTATGTGAAATTCCCTTTGAAACTCTTGACGAACTAGCCGGTAAACTGCCTAAATTGCGCCAACAAATAATGCGTTTAATGAGTAGTGAAATAACCTACGATCAGGAAATGCTATTATTACTGAATAAAAAATCAGCTGAAGAACGTCTTGCTAGCTTTATTTATAACTTATCAGAGCGTTTTGGTGAGCGTGGTTTTTCACGAAAAGAATTTAGATTTACTATGACTCGCGGCGAAATTGGTAACTACTTAGGTTTAACCGTAGAAACTATCAGCCGTTTATTAAGCCGTTTTCAAAAAGCCGACTTAATTAAAGTAGAAGGTAAATTTATTACTATTTTAGATAATGACGCTTTAGCCAAAACGGCTGCGATTGTTAAGCCTCGTTAATTAAATCAATAAATTGATATAGAACAAGAATATTAGTGCTACCCCTTTAACTGTTGTGTATTTGCGTTACACTCAAGGTATAACTGTTAAGTGAATGGAGTAGCACAATGGAAACGATTAAACGTATTATCGCGGTTATTGACCCAACTAAAGACGATCAAAATGCCCTCGCGCGTTCAATAGATTTAGCCATAAAATCAGGGGCTAGCATTACCGCCTTTATGACGGTGTACGATTTCTCTTACGAAATGACTACTATGCTCTCTGGTGATGAACGTGAAGCAATGCGTAAAGCGGTGTTAAAAGATCGCGAACTATGGTTAAAAGATCTTGTCTCTCCTTATCAAAACATTAATATTAATACCCAAGTCATTTGGCATAACCGCCCTTACGAAGCCATTATTAATACCGTTATTAATGATAAATATGACCTAGTGATCAAAGGTACTCATCAGCATGGTGCGCTTAAAGCGGTTATTTTCACGCCAACAGACTGGCACTTAGTCAGAAAATGCCCAACCCCTGTATTATTTGTAAAAGATATGGCGTGGCCAGCACATGGGAATATTTTAGCGGCTGTTAATGCAGTCAGTGAAAACGATCAGCACCTGTCACTGAATAAACGCATAATTAAAGATGCACAATTTTTATGTGAACTGGCTAATGCTAAACTTAACTTAGTCAATGCATACCCTGCTACACCGGTTAATATAGCCATAGAGATCCCTGAGTTTAACCCAGGGTTATATAACGAATCAGTTAAAAAACATCATATTGAATCAACCATTGAACTCGCTAATGAGTTTAACCTAACCTCTGATCAATGCTTTATTGAAGAGGGATTGCCAGAAGATGTGATACCGGATGTTGCAAAACGCTTAAACAGCGAATTAGTGGTTATTGGCACTGTGGGACGGACTGGCTTAAGCGCTGCCTTAGTAGGCAACACTGCTGAGCATGTTATTGACAGCCTTGATTGTGATGTACTTGCACTTAAACCTGATGGGTACGTAAGCCCGCTCGCAGAAAGTTAGCGTTTGCAGTAGCTCCCATATTACATATGGCATATAATACGCCCCTTTATTTTTAGCAATTAATTTTGCCGTACTATTTACAAGGGGGCGTAGTGTCTCATTCTGCTCAAGCCAAAGCTCAATACAACTTAAATAAGCTTCAAAAGCGTTTACGCCGCCTCACAGGTCAAGCTGTCATGGACTTTAACATGATTGAAGAAGGTGACCGTATTATGGTGTGCTTATCGGGTGGCAAAGACAGTTACACTATGCTCGACATGTTGCAACATTTACAACGTGTTGCACCTATCAAGTTTGATTTATTTGCAGTAAATCTCGACCAAAAACAACCTGGTTTTCCTGAGCATGTGCTTCCTGAGTATCTTGATAATTTAAATATTGAATACAAAATTGTAGAAGAAGATACCTACAGTATTGTTACTGATATTATTCCTGAGGGTAAAACAACCTGCTCGCTTTGCTCTCGCTTGCGCCGTGGTATTTTATATCGCACGGCTAAAGAGTTAGGTGCGACTAAAATTGCACTGGGTCATCACCGCGATGATATGATAGAAACCTTGTTTTTAAATATGTTTTATGGCGGAAAACTAAAAAGTATGCCGGCTAAACTAATGAGCGATAACGGTGAGCATATGGTTATTCGCCCACTGGCATATTGTAAAGAAGCCGATATAAGCAAATATGCGTTCAGCCAAGGCTACCCTATTATTCCGTGTAATTTATGTGGCTCACAAGAAAACTTACAGCGTAAACACACTAAAAATATGCTGGAGCAATGGAATAAAGAGCACCCAGGCCGTATAGAGAGTATTTTCACCGCCATGCAAAACGTTGTGCCTTCACACTTAGCTGATAATCAATTATTTGATTTTACCAACTTGCAAACGGGTGACGTTATTGATGGGGGCGATATCGCGCTCGATAAACCAGATATTCCAAAAGTGCCAGTTAATCTTGAACAAGATGAAACAAACCAAGCCGACGTGGTTACCATTAATTTAAGCTAATTTTTAAGGGTTTGCAGTAATGCAAACCCTTCACTTTGTTCTATGCTGCTACTGACCAGCAGCTAATCCTTGTAAAAACTCTAAACTCTGCATTTCTTGTTTGTTTGCCTGATAAGGCAACTGCTGTAAGCTGTCGTAAGCAAAATCTTCAATAGTAAACTCGCTAATTTCACTTTCACCAAAACTGTTAAGCTCACCTGGGCTTGGCGACATACGTTCAATAACAAAGTCCCTCAACCGTAAGTCATTCGTTTGCTTGGGCAAAACAGACCAATGCGCTTTAAAGTCAATTTGCTGACTGCCCTCATTTAAACGTGCTTTAGCAACTAAATGTGCTAATGGCGAAGTTCCACTGTATAAGTTAGCTCTTAAACGGTATAAGCCACTTTTTATAACTGTTAAATTGGCCGGTACTATCATGTTTTCATTACGTGGATAGGCGTTTTCAAAACCAGTTAAGGTTGCACTAGGCGGCATATAATGTATTTGTGCCACCACCGGGACTATTTTACCCGCGATATCGGCTTCAACTAATAATTGTAAATTACGTGGATAGTCTTCTTCACCTTTAAATGTCATTGCCAGCTCGTTTTGACGAGCCACACCGCTTTGCGTTTTTAGCGACTTTTTGGTGTCTGTATCACTGAGTGTTACTACCACCTTACCTAAATTTGGGGCACTTACGGTTAGCTCTATAGCTTGTGGATACACATACCGATATTGAGACAAGCTGACTGTTAACTCCCCGCCTTGCTCACCCACTGGGCTGCTAACGGGAAAGAACTGATTTGGCTTAAGTCTGTCCTCATCATATACCGTTAATGGTTGTGAATAAGGCGGAAACGCCAAACTTTGTTGATACTGTTGTGCCACCGCCGATGCCGCTTTGGCTAAGTCTTCATCAAATGCTGACTGAGTTACTGAGCTGGTTTTTGTTGTTGCCTTTGTCACAGGTTGGCTTAGCGTGCGCTGCTGAGCAGGAGGTGCCGATATCGGCTTTTTATCATTGAGAGGGGCTTGTTTTAGGGGGTAACTTGCATGACCCTCATCAATTAAAAACCACATAAGTAGGCCCATGCTGATAGCAAAGCCAATCACGTAGGACTTTTTCATCGGTTAGTTATCCAATATAAAACGTGTAGTACGTATACTACACGATGTTTTAAGTATGTTTATATCACGGGATCACATTATATATAAGTGCCGATGCACTCAAATTATCTGAGTCTTTTACATAACGATATTGTTTCTTCCAAAACCAACTACCTGTGGTTTCATCTACGGTTTCAAACCCTAGCGTGTCGCCAGCTACCGTAATGTTATTCATCGCAATCGTTACATTTCCTTGGCGCTGCGCTTGTTGAATCTCGTTATGACTATAACTGTTAGTCATCATTAATGGATAATGATATGGCATAAAACTATTAACAGCATCACCTTGCGATTTTAAACGCCCATTAGTGTCAATATTGGTGCTACAGCTACCAAATGAGTTTACTGAGCTTGCACCACATGATGAGTGAGTAGCCACTACCGAATCGTCATTACCGCGTAAAAATCCAGCCGTTAAACCTAAGTAAGCATTACCATCGGCTACAAAACGTAAACGAGGTGTGCGTGCATCAGGTAATGGCGCAATTCTGCGTGCATTATTTACTTTTAAATCGTGCAATACGCCTACCGCCTCATTAACTTCACTGCCTAACCACCACGTTAGCGCGGCATCTACAGCAAAATTCCACGATGCGCCTGTTAATGTACTCACCGCTAAGTCGGCCAATTCACTGCCGCCACCAGCACCGGCTAAATCAAAGGTGGCAATAATATTAAGCGGCTGTAATCCGGCATTTTCAAGCCAGTTTTCTTGGTTATCTATAATATATCGGGCAACTAAGTCACCGGTTGAATGAGTCACAAATACACAGCCTGGCTCGCATAGATTTGAGCGAGAAATTTGCTGTAGTTTAGGCCATACCCAATCGGTGGTGATTTTTCCTTCTATTCGTTCATATGCAGGCCAATCGATGCGCTCATCTGCGCGGTTCACCCAATAAGACTGCCAATAGCTTTGTCCATCGTTTACCACATCACTGGCTGCTCTATTGGTAAGTTGTGATACCTGCAAACCATGAATTAAAATTACCTTATACTCTTTACTGAGCGCAGAAAAACTCATTAGCAGGCTTAATGCTGCTGCAAATAAAGAGACGCGTTTGAATATGTGTGTGTTGTTCATATTAATCCTTAACTGATTCAATATTTTTATTATGCTTAGCTTGTTACACGCTGTTGTCGGTGCATGGTAAAAGCAACGCATTGACCAGTATTGGGAACAAAGTTAAAAAATGCAACATTTTGTTATCACTTTCGCTGTTAAGGCTAAATATCTGCGTTAAAATACGACAAAAGCGCTAAACTATTGTGCTATTTGGAACAGTTTATAAGTTTTATAAGCCGCCATTGAAAACACCATGAACTTCTTTGTTAACTATCGCACGGCACTACTTTTTATCAGCGTAATAGCGTAAGTTAGTTACATACGAACAACCAAGGAATCATAATGATAAAAAAAATAATATGTGGTGGCTTTTTATTAACCGCCATTTCCGCCCCTAGTTTTGCCGCGAGTGTTAACACCCAACTTGAACAAGCAACACAAAGTGTGAGTGAAAAAGTCATTACATGGCGTCGTCACTTACATCAATATCCAGAGCTGAGTAATCGCGAATTTGAAACCGCCAAGTACATTACTGAACATTTAAAATCACTAGGTCTTGAAGTGCAAACTGGTGTTGCGCATACCGGTGTTGTGGCTAAATTAAGTGGCGGTAAAAAAGGCCCTCTAATCGCATTGCGTGCTGATATGGATGCTTTACCGGTTACCGAACAAGTTGATTTACCCTTTGCCTCTAAACAAACATCAACCTATCGTGGCAATGAAGTAGGCGTAATGCATGCCTGTGGTCACGATACCCATGTTGCTATTTTAATGGCCGTGGCAGAGTCACTGGTAAAAATAAAAGATCAGTTAGCGGGCGAAGTACTGTTTGTATTTCAACCGGCTGAAGAAGGTGCCCCCGAGGGAGAAGAAGGTGGCGCTGAGCTGATGTTAAAAGAAGGCTTATTTAAGCAAAAGCCTGAGGCCGTGTTTGGTTTACATGTCACCAGCTCACTCAATACAGGGCAAATTGGCTTTCGTGAAGGGCCACTAATGGCCAGTGAAGATTCTTTCACAATTAACGTTACTGGGCGTCAAACACATGGTTCACGTCCATGGAATGGCGTAGACCCAATTGTTGCTTCATCACAAATTATAATGGCAACTCAAACAATCGCCTCTCGCCAAGTTGATGTAACAAAAGCACCTTCAGTCATTTCGTTTGGCGCAATTAATGGCGGCATACGCTCAAATATAATCCCTGATAATGTAGAGCTGATTGGTACCATTAGAACCTTTGATCAAACTATGCGCGCCGATATTAAAAAACGTTTAGCTAAAACCGCTGAGCTGGTTGCCGAATCCGCTGGTGCTAAAGCCGATGTGCATATAGATCACGGCTACCCTGTCACAGTAAACAATGTAGCACTCACCCAAAAAATGACCCCAACGCTTGCCCGTATTGCTGGTGCTGACAACATTATTACCACCGATTTAATTACCGGCGCAGAAGACTTTAGTTATTATGCGCTTGAAACCCCTGGGCTATTTTACTTTTTAGGCGTCACTCTAAAAGATCAAAACGCTAAAACGGCAGCAAGTAATCATTCACCTCAGTTTTATGTTGACGAAAGCGCCTTACAACTCGGCGTAGAATCATTATCTCAACTGGTTGTTGACTACTTACAATAACAACTCAACGTAACAAGCACAGGGGTAATAACCTTGTGCTTGTTTTATTAGAGAGTGTTATTAGAGAGTGTTATTCAGCTAATATAAATCCCCTTTCGCTTACCTTTAATTATAAATTCTCAATCAGGTAAGGACACCTTAGTGACAGCAGAATATTTTAATTTTTTAAGCCTAATTGGTGTGGCTTTTTTTGCAATTTCAGGTGCGTTATTAGGCCATGATAAAGATATTGGCGGATTTGGAGTGGTGGTTGTTGGCTCAGTCACTGCGCTTGGCGGTGGCACGCTCAGAGACATACTTCTTAACCAACCCGTTTTTTGGATAGCCAACCCCGATTTTTTATATGTCACCTATGGCGCTATTTTTGTCACTGTTATGTTTATTCGCCACTTACCCGATGTGTCTAACTATTACATGTTGTTGGTTGATGCAATTGGTATGGCTATTTTTAATGTGGTCGGTATCGAAAAAGCATTAATTGAAGGCACCACCATGATGGTTGCACTTACAATGGGCATGACTACGGGGATATTTGGTGGCTTAATACGCGACGTGATCTGTCGAGAAGTGCCGTTGGTGATGCGAGAAGAGCTCTACTCCACCGCCTGTTTTGCAGGAGGCTTGACCTATGCCGCGCTATTTTTATTAGAAGCCCCTTATTTATGGTGCATTCTTGGTTCGCTGTTGGTCAGTGTTTTTTTAAGATTGGGCGCGCTCCATTTTGGCTGGCAGCCCAATCTATTTAGAAAAAGAACACCAAAAATAAACGATTAGTATAAGCATTGCGTTACACTAATCGCTCATAGAGTCCTGATGCCCGTGACACACTTTTACCCATCGCCAGTTGCAGCACTTTTTTATCTGCTACCAGCTCAAAGGTCTGCTTTGCACGGGTAATACCGGTATACACTAATTGCCGGTTAATACCGACGCTCGCTTGTTTAAGTGGTGGCAATACCATAGCAGTGTAACTAAACTCTGAGCCTTGCGATTTATGAATGGTCATAACATACACTTTATCGTGCGCTGGGAGTCGTGCAGGTGAAAATGCACGTTCATTACCCTGCTCATCAATAAACAGTGCTTTGAGTTGGCCACTGTCATCAGGCATTAAAATACCTATATCGCCGTTAAAAAGTTTAAGTTGATAATCGTTTTGGCTAATCATAATAGGCATACCCGTGTAATGCCGCTGATTAGGGTTAACGCTAATTAACTCTTGCTGTTGCAATACCCGCTCAATACGTTGATTTAAACTATTAACGCCGTAATCGCCTTCACGCACTGCTGCAAGTAATTGATAGCGGGCAAAAGCCTCATGCACTTTGGCAACACTAGCTCCTTGGGCAATCAGTGTTAAATAATCACCGTAGTGACTTGCCGCGCTGTTTATAAGCTTTTCAATCGGTGTAGAGACAAAATCGTAGTCTAAAATAACATCGCTAAAATGCCCTTGCGTACTGTGTTGTTCAACATAATTTAAAATACCCCGATCATTGGTATTAACAGCCAAAGCCAATTGGCCTATGCCACTTTGGGCATCAAAGCGATAACTATGTTGTAAAAAGGCAATGCAATCAGCCAGTTTAAACTCACTCTGATTTTGCGCGCCAAGTTTAGCTGCGCCATTAAAACACACCTTATTTAATTGCTCACAGCGTGCTTTTGAATACTGCGGTGTTTGCCCAAGTACTAAACCTTGGCATAAATCACTCATTACACTGCCGGTATCAACCGAGGCGAGTTGGTCTTTATCGCCGAGTAAAATCAATCGGGCATGCGCTGGCAAGGCCTCAATTAATTTAGCCATGAGCGATAAATCGACCATACTGGCCTCATCAATAATCAATACATCAACATGCAACGGATTGCTTTTATCGTGCCTGAATTTATTGGTAAATGGCTTAACTCCCAACAAACGATGAATGGTTTGCGCACTTTGCGGGATCAACGCATTAATATCAGCCGGTATTTCTGTGAGCTTATTTTTAGCCCCTAAAATTGACTCTGTTAATCGCGCCGCTGCTTTACCGGTCGGTGCCACCAATTTTATGCTCAATGGTGCAGCCTGATATAACGACTGTAAAATAGCTAACAGCTTTGTCACCGTGGTGGTTTTACCTGTGCCAGGCCCGCCTGTGATCACACTAAAGCCCTTTGTTGCAGCAATGGCACAAGCGACCTTTTGCCAATCAATATCAAGCGTTGGATTATCAGGAAAGTAGCGTGTTAATAACTCAGTAAGGACTTCATCATCAATATTGAGTTGTCGCTCACTCATTGCCAGTAATCGCTGCGCTAAAGTTTGCTCATACCCTGCTAAACGCGAAAAATACAACCGCTGATTAAACAATTGCAGCGGCTTGTGATCCCCCACACTGTGATGCGCGTGTAAGTAACTTATTGCTGCCTCAGTCGTAAAATCGTCACTAAATGGGGTGAGAGTGTCAGGTACGGTGCCTTCTAATTTAGTAAAGTCGCTTTGGCGTAAATTAAACGGATTAGCCCAATCAACCTCTGTTAGAGTTAAACAACTATGCTGGCTTTGCTGTGATAAACACAGCATTAAAATAATATAAAATAATTCGTCATAATCATGCTCAGTATTGTTACCACTGAGTAATTCGGCCAGCTTTACATCCACAACACGTACGCGATGCTGCTCAGTTAAATAGCTAAGCAGCGGCACAACTTTAGGTGTTTGAGTAACAGAGTCCGCTGGTTGTTCATTGAGTAGCGCCGACTCATCAACAAGCGCGTCGTCAAAGTCATCAAACAAACCAGGTTGTTGGTTTAAATCACTCATAGCATCGCTCCTTGGCTAAACAAACCATCTAAAATAATAACTTGCTCTGCACTTAACTGTTTAAAGTACACCCCTTCACCCGCTGGCATACCGCGTAAAAAGGTATAATACACGCCGCCTAAATGCGTCTCTATGGCATAGTCAGGAATACGTTGTTTAAGTAATCGATGCAGCGCTACGGTATAAATTAAATACTGTAAATGATATTGGTGGCTGGTCATGGCTTGCTCAAGCTGCTCTGACTCATAATCTGCGGGGGTACTGCCCAAATAATTCGATTTATAATCTAAAATATAATACTTGCCTTGGTAACAAAAAATTAAATCTATAAAGCCTTTTAGTAAGCCTTTTACATGGGCAAATTCAAGTTTGCTTCGGCTAAAATCAAAGTGTTTAATCAGCATTTCGTTGAGTTTAGGCGCACTTAGGCTAGCAAGCGGTAAGTTAAACTCCATTTCAACAAGACAATCACTCGGTGATAATTGACTCAAGCTTAAATTATTTTCACTATTTAACGGGCAATTAAGCGCATCGAGTATCCATTGCTCGGTAATTTGCTGCCATTGCTCATCAATATGGTATTTTTCAAAGGCACGTTTAATTACTGCCGATAAGTTTTGCTCTGGATTTGAGGGGTGAACAAGCGGGCTGGTAAAATCAAGTTGCTCGAATATTTCGTGTAAGCAACTTCCTGCTTTTGCACCTTTTGGAAAACTATACGGTGAGAGAAGTTCATCTTGTTGCACCGCAAACTCATCTCTTTGATGATCTTCATCGCTGCGCCCAGGTGCCAGTTGGTCAGTATGCTTTTTAAAGCTTAAGGCACTAAAACTGGTTGCCCGCCAATCGCGTTCAATCTGCGTGGTTACAGTATTAATACTCAGCGCCTGCTTTTCAACGTGTTCATTATTAAAGCGAAGTATGCCCTGCTCGAGTAATTCACCCGAGGTAAATTGCAGATATTCCATCGAATCATTGGCATCACAAAACTCACTTAAATGAGTGCGCCATATTTGGCTGCTGGTTAACGCTAACCCTGAGAACAACACATGCCCAAGCGCACTACTTTGAATCGCTAAGCGGCTACTTTGCCCTTGCCCTATGTTATATACACCCAAGGCACAAAAATGCACTGCACGGGTCAATGCGACATACAATAGGCGTAAATCTTCGGCTAGGCGCTCTTGCTCTGCTTGTTGCAAGGCGTCTTCGTCTTTACTTAAATCAAAAATTAACTTGCCGTTATGGTGATAAAGCGCGTCTTTAGTTTCACGATAGCCACTGGCAAAGGGCATAAATACCAATGGATATTCAAGCCCCTTTGAGGCATGCATAGTGACAATTTTAACCAAATTTGCGTCGCTCTCTAAACGTACTTGCACAGTTTCGCCATCTTGCTGGCTCACCTTTTGCGCAAACCAACGTAATAAACGAAGTGTCCCTTCAAGCTCTATTTGTTTTTGCTGCAGTATTTCGCCAAGGTGTCTAAAGTCGGTAAGCCAACGCTCCACGTTATAGCCCAAGCCTTGCCATTTAGCATTGAGCTGATTATGACTCAGTAAGCGCTCAAGCATCGCCATAGCCCCTTGCTTGTGCCAAATATGGCTAAGTTGGGCAAAAAAGTTTAAGTGTTCTTGCCATGCATTTTCATCATCGGCCAAAGCAAAAATATCGTTATAACTTAAACAAAATAATGGCCCTGCGAGTACACCTCGTAGTAGCGACTCGTCGTACTGGCCGTGCAATGCGGTTAAAAAGTTGAGTAAATGGTGACTTAGCTCTTGGCTAAATACACTATCACGAGACAAATACACGCTGGCAATATTGGCTTTGCTCAAGGCCTGCTTCATTATTTGCGCTTCAACGCGGTCGCGCACCAAAATACAAATATCAGCAGCGCTTACCGGCGTACTGCCAATACAGGCTATTCCTTGGTTTGCTTGCTCTAGTAACGTAACAATTTTATTGGCAAAATGGGTGGCTAAATGAGCTTGCCCTAAGCCTTTACTGGTCGGTTTGCCTTTTTCATCGCCGGCTTCATCTACAAACACATTAAACTCAAAGGCGGTGGCCGGCTTGCCAGCAATTAAAAATGTATCTTCGGCTTTTTTACCCTTGGCTTTCACTTTATTAAAAGGAATGGCATCGTTATAAATAAAGCTGTTGTCGTATTTACTAAACAAGCTATTTACGCTGTTGACGATATCGCTGCTGGAGCGAAAATTAGTGCCTAGGGTAAATTGTTGCGACTGCTCTACGGCCTCTTTGGCACCAATGTAGGTAAATATATCTGCGCCCCTAAAACCATAAATAGCTTGTTTGGGATCGCCTATCATGGCTAAAGTGGTATTGCTTTGAGCATAAATTTTACTAAAAATACCGTACTGAATAGGGTCGGTGTCTTGAAACTCATCAATCATTGCCACCGGAAATAACTGCGCAATTTTTTGCGACAATACGTCACCCTGCTCACTATTAAGGGCTGTATGTAAATTAGTGAGTAGGTCATCAGGGGTGATCACGCTTTGCTCTTGTTTGCGCTTAACTATGGCCGCTTTTACCCAACTTGCCGCATATTGCACTATCGCAATTTTTAACCCTTGTTTAATGGTATTGTTAAGTGCGGCTAAGGCATCGAATTGGCTAATAAGTGGATGAGTCAGTAATGTGCCATTTTTTTTATAATTAGCGGTATTACTTAAATTCTCGCTGCTCCATACCTCAAACGAATATTTGTTAGTACCAAATTCAAAAAAGTCATCATTGCCTAAGCAAAATGCTTCAAGCGCCGCTAAACTGCCTTTTCGCCCGGGTGTTTTTGAGCCACTTAAATCGGATGCTTTCACAGCACCAATAAACTCTTGCTCTAGGCACGCTTTTTTAAAGGCGGGTACAAGCTCCAAGTATTCATCTCGCGCTTGCCACACATCCTCTAAATTTACTTGCGGTGTTATTTCGGCGTTGGCTTTATTTAAAATACTGCTTACTTGGCTAAATAATGATTCAGGTGCGACAAACACCTCTAAAATCGCATTTGTTTTTTGCTTATTAAGCGGGTAGACAAACGCGCGCCAAAAATCTTTTATGGTCTCAAGCAGTATCTCGCGCTCATCTAAAATAAACTCTAAGTTAAATGCGACCCCCGACTCAAACGCATGTTGTTTTAGCATCCGCTGACAAAAACCATGAATGGTAAAAATAGCCGCCTCATCCATTGATTTAGCTGCTGCATCGAGTAAGTCAAACGCACGATGTTTATCATCAACGCCCGCTATCACACCTTCAATGAGTTCATCGTTTGGCTGTTGCCCCAATAAAGCATCGCGCGCGGCAATAATACGGCTACGTACGCGGTCTTTAATCTCTTGGGTAGCGGCATCGGTAAAGGTTACCACCAAAATTTGCTCAACACTCAATGGCGTACTCAGCTCACCGGGTATTTGCATGCCTAATAAATAGCGTAAATACAAACCCGTGATCGTGTAGGTTTTACCTGTGCCAGCACTGGCTTCAATTAAGCTTTGGCCCTTTAATGGCATAGTGAGTGGGTTAAGCGCTTGCATAGTCACTCTCCTTGGCGTGCTCAAATAACGGGGCGAGTAATTTTTCGCTCCATTGTATAAACTCCTCTTGGCAATCATTGAGCGATTGCACCGTGAGACGAATATAAGGGTTTTCCCCTTCACCTCGGCCAATATACTGTGGGCTAAATTTACTGTTGGCTTTTGCCATGTCGCCACCGCTTTTCACGTATTCATAACCGCTCACCGGAAAAAACGCCACCGGCGCATTTCGCAGTGCTTTGTATAGCTCAAACCAATCTGCAAGCAGCAAGTCGGCATTGGCTTTACTCATAGGTGCAAAGCTAATTTGTTTATCTAAACCCAGTAATAAGGTTTCAACCTCTTGTTCCATGCTCTGAGCTGCCAGATGATAAAGGAAGCCCTTTATTAAATCTTTGGCTTTAATACTGGCGCTGCGGTAAAACACTTGTTTATGCATATACACATGGTTAAGCCAACCTTCAATGGTGGTATTTTCAAGCGCAAGTAACACTTCTATCGGTTCGCTTTTACCGGCTTTTATTTGCTCTTTTACTTGCCCTGCAAGCGCATCAACTCGGTGCTGCATACCCTCATAAATTAAGCTGCCAACATTGGCTTGGGGCAACTCACCGCGCTGCAGGATTTGCTCGGTACTGAGCGGCGTATTGTTAATGTTTGCTTCAAGTATTTCGTCAAGGTAAAAATAACGGCGCAGCGCATCTAGGCTAAACGGTTCTTCGTCTTTCGCTATATCGTTAAATTGCGGCAAGCGTAACCCTAAACTTTGTTGATAAAAGCTCTCTTGGGCATGGCATACACTACGAATAAACACATCAAGATCAAGTAGCTCTGGGGGTGTTACATCAAGCGCAGTGATTGCTTTTGGCTCAATAGCCTCGCTAGGCAGCCAAATTGGGTTATAGCTGTGATTATTTACTCCCGCCTGTTCATCGCTAGGAGCTGAGTAATACAGGCTATTAAAAGGCTGCAAATGCTGCTGCATAATAAGGCATTCAGGCAAGGGTTTATCACTGGGTTCGCTAAGTTTAAAACTGCGTCCAATGTATTCTAAAAGCTCACTGACAAGCGTTGATGGCATGCGCGGCTGGTTGTCAAAACACGAGCGGCCAATGTAGCTCATATATAAATTATCTCGGGCACTTAAGAGCGCTTCTAAAAAGAGGTAACGGTCATCGAGTTTACGTGAACGGTCACCTTTTTGCTTTTTAGAATACGGTACTAAGTCAAAACCGATAGGCTGCACGGTACGTGGGTAATCGGCATCGTTCAAGCCTAGCATACACACCACCTTAAACGGCACGGCGCGCATTGGCATTAACGTACAAAAGTTCACTTGTCCTACTAAAAAGCGCTGACCTACACCTTTTTCTTGTATACCTTGCTTGATTAGATAGCTCACTATGCGCTGCGAAACGGCTTTACTGTAGTCGCCGTTGTCGTGGTGCTTCGCAATGTCTTCGAGCACCTTTTGCAGCACTAATAAATCCCAGCTATCATCGCTTTCGCTCTCATACACAGCATTGAGTAGCTCACTTAATATATGGGCTTTATTAGAAAGCGTATCATCAGGGATGAGTTTCGCTTTAAAGTCTTGAAGCACATCAATAAAATGCACCAGCTTATTGAGAGTATCAAGCGCCATACCTTCTACTTCATCGGCGCTATAAATACCATTAAATGGGCACTGTTCGTCGCGCATGGCAATCCCCAGTAATAAACGGTTCAAGCCATGTTGCCAGGTATTTAAATCAATGGCGGGTAAATCAAAGCTTTGTTTATGCTCAGCGTTTATGCCCCACTTTACCCCTACTCGCTCAAGCCAATAATGTATTTGCTCGTATTCATGGGCTTCTAGGCCAAATTTTTCGGCAATTTGCGTAACCTGTAATAAATCAAGAATATCCGACACGCCAAAGCGCGAAAACGGTAAATTAGCTAAACTGGCAAACGAGCTCAGTACTGGTTTTTCTTGCTCTATGGCTAAATCGGCAAGGGCGTATGGTATAAATCGGCTGCCCTGCGCACCACCAAAAACGGCCTCAATGTAAGGGCTATAAGTACCTACATCAGGCATCATCACAATGATATCTTTGGGGGTAAGCGTTGGGTTTTGATTAAACAAATTGAGTAAGTAGTCGTGCAGGCGCTCGACTTCCCTTAATGGTGTGTGGCAGTCACTTAACGTAATGCTGGTATCGTTTGCACTTATGGGCAGTTTACCCTCATCGTTTATAAACCATTCTTTGTTATCGGTAAGCGATTCACCTTTAAAGGCAAGTTGGTATATTTCGCTTTGCACTTGCCCAAGTAAGGTATCGTCAAACGCATCAATAAAACCATCAATCCAACGGGCATCAAGCTGCACCAGTTGCTCAAAATAATCGCGGCCGAGTTTACCCCACGACGACAACAACGGATTACCAATAAAATAGTATTCTTCATCAGGATTCGTTTGCTTTTTTTGCTGCGCTTCCACCAGCGGCATTTTGGCGTATTTAGCGGTGATTTTAGCCGCTGTTTTTTCATCGATTATATCGCCCCAATAATGCTCGCTAGGATTAAAAAAGAATAAAAACACCTCAGTTTTTTTACTCAAGGCTTCAAACACGTCAAGCTGTGAGCTGGCAATCGCAGATATACCAAATAGGCTAATACGCTTTGGCAATAAGCTGCCATCCATACTCTCAAGGGCGCTGAGTAATTGTCCTTGCATGTTGGCGCGGTGAAATTGGCTTTGCCCAAGTGTTTTACTTAATTTGACAAGGCGGCGCCACAAATCGGGTTGCCAAGGAGCAATGCTGATATCTACATCGTCAAGCGTATCAACACCGCTATCCCAAGTGGCTATCCAATGGGGGCGATACATTAAATATTGGTCGTACACATCGGCTATTTTTTCACATAGGGCAAAGGTTTTTTGGCCGTCAATATCCCCCTCTAAATAGGTTTTTAGGGGTAAATACAGTGGCTCGTCAATACAAGTAGGTAAAATTGCAAACAGTTTCCAAGCAAGGTTCGGTTTATTAAACGCCGACTCTTTAGGCACGTTTGGCAATAGTTGCTGGTACAACTGCCAAATAAAGCTCGACGGCAGCGGAAAGTCTACCTGCGCAGCCACGCCTAAATTTTCACTTAAACCAATTTTTAGCCACTGCGACATCCCCGGCGATTGCACTAACACCACTTCTTTATCAAATGGGCTTTGCAACGGGTTTACCTTTAACAGTTGATGAAACTGCGCTTGCAGGGCTTCCATACGGTTTGATTGAATAATATTGAGCATACGATACCAGCCTTACTTGAGATAAAGCCAGTGTAAGATATTTTCAATTTAAGCGGTAGCGCTAAGGAGGAATTGGCGTTAATAAATCAGCATGTTAGCCAGTAGCTAGCTGATTTTTTAAACGCACAGGACTCACTTTAGTCACTGTGCGTTTTTATATTAAACCAACTATTGGTATGGGCTTATGCTAGATAAGCTAAAGTCACTTTGCATTATTACGTTACCATCAATGCCTTTGAGCTTAAGTGACAAGCCTGGATCTGCTTGCTGCCAATCAATGGTTAAATCGCCATAGTTAACATTGTGCGTGTAATCACCGACACGATGTTTATTGGGGCTAACGTCTTTCCATTTTTCAGTCAGGCCTGAGCTGGTCATTTCAAAGAGTGGGTAATCAAGATTGTGTTGATACCTTGAAATTTCCCCCCAATGGGTATCGCCGCTGATGATCACCACGCCATTTATTTGGTGTTTTTTAATTAACGCAAATAAACGGTTTCTATCCTCTGGAAAATTTGCCCACGATTCCCAGCCAGTAAAATCAGGCAGTAACTGCAAGCTTGATGCAATTAGTTTAATCGCTGCTGGTTTTTTAAGTTCGGCTTCAAGCCATTGCCACTGCGCCTCCCCAAGCATAGACGCGCCTTTTACTTCGGTTGGACTGTACGGTCCTTGGTTATTTGCTTTACGCTTGGTGAAATACTCAAGTTCGCTCACTGAATTAAGTTTATCGCGATTAAAGCGTAAGTCAGGCATGATCACCTGCACGGTTTGCTCGCCTTCGCCATACATGTACGAGGTATAAATACCATCAGCACGAGTGCGGCGCGCTGAGTTTGCCGGTTCATCCCAAAAATCGAGCATAATTTGCCGTGATGCTTCTTTATGCGGGTACTCTTTACCCGCATCGTTTTGACCATAGTCGTGATCGTCCCACATGGCTATTAATGGTGTATTTGCTTTTAAGGTTTTAAAGCCAGGCTTTGCCCCTAATCGTTGGTATTTATTTTTAAGCACGGCCATGTCGTTAGTGTCGCCATAAATGTTATCGCCTAAAAATATAAATAAATCACCCTGCTCTTTATTAATCGCATTAAAGATGGGGATGTCTTTATCTTGATGCCCACACGAGCCAAACAATATTTTAGACGGCGCAGCCATTGCGCCACCACTAATAACAAAAGTAAGTAACAGCGCTGAATGATTAAAAGTTTTTAGTAACTGTTTCATTTTAAAATCTCGTTAATAGCCGGTGCCATATTAGGGTTAATCGTGTTTGGGTTTTGCCCAAGTGCTTTTAAAACGGTGGCGGCAATTTGCGCTTGTTTAAGCTCATTATCGGTTTTTATTAAGCCATTACCTTTAATTGTAGGACCAATGGCAGCAAGCCAAATATGCTCTGAGCCAATAATTCCCTCAGGAAATGCCTTTTTACCCTGCTCCGACTTTGCTAATGCCCGTTTAGAGCTGTGATGTTGCCAATCGTTTGCGTAGCTGCCACGGCCGTGATCGGTAGTAACAATTAACGTAGTATTATTTTTATAACCTGCTGTGCTTTGAATGGTTTGCCATAAATCTTTTAAAAATGCATCGCTTTGTTTGGCCGACTTTAAGTAAGCATCGTAATGGCCATCGTGAGCAAAATCGTCAGTTTCCCCTAAGCTAATCACCAATAATCTTGGCTTTTTAGCCAGCATATAGGCTTTAGCAAATCGATAGGTAAAACTATCAAGCCGCACATTGTGCCATGGGCTGGGGATTTCTGTTTGTAATGCGTTTAACAGGGGCGCATCGGCAAATAAATCATCGGCAATAGGCATAAATCCTGCATTTACATACACATGACTACGCTTAGTATTTACAATGTAAGGAAACACATCCCAGCTACCAAATAAAGCCGTGCTGTTTTTAAATTCAGGCTGCGCATCTAATCGCTCTAAAATGGTTTTATTTGGATTAAATACTTTATCGTTACTGTTAATGTTTTCATCCACTTCGCCGGTAAGAATTTCGTTATAACCAGGGTATGAAAAATACCATGGATTACTCACTGACATCGCTGAGCCGTTTGCTCTGTCGCCCATAATTACGCCTTGAGTGGCAATCGTTTGTGTTAAAAACGGCATTAATAATTGCTGGCGCTGTTGCACCCTTTCATCCCAAAATTCATTGCTTAACTGTGCTGGTTGCTTAACAAATTCTTTATTATTGAGCAGGTTTTTATCGGCACCATTAAATACTTCCTGCCAGCGCACGCCGTCAAGGGTGACTAACACTACATTTTGTTGAGCAGCCAATGCCACATTATTAAACAATAAAATTAAACTTAACCCGATAATTTTTATCATGCTTTTCATGGTGTTCTCATCAACTTTATATAGTAAAAAGCCCATCGATGATGGGCTTATATAAGATTACTTTAGGTTTAAAAAGTAGCCGTTAATGTAACCGCTGCTGTGCGTGGCGAGCCGATAAAGTAAGTACTCCCATTGCCCGTACCACCTGCCAAGTAACTTTTATCGGTAATGTTATAAACCACAAAGGCAATATCAACGGCTTTAAACGGGCCTGCGTTAACTTCGGCTGAATAACCTGCGTTTAAATCAAGCACGGTGTAGCTATCTACATCGCCACGCTCACCGGTGTATTTAGCCGATAAACCAAAGCGGAAATCGCCACTGTAGTAATCGGTTGATAGCACAAATAAATCATCCACTGAGTCAATTACTTTGCCTCCAGCTTCAAAGCCTGGCGCATCGCCTTTGTATTCAGAGCTATTATTGGTGTATGAGCTATATACATTCCACTCATTATTAAGCATATAACTTGCTGACAGCTCTAAACCTTTGGACTCAATACCGCCCACATTGAGGTACGAGCCGTTTGTGCCTATGGTGTAGTCTATACCGCCCGTGTCGCTGCCAGGTGCTATAAAGGTGATGCGGTTATCAAACTCAATTGAATAGGCCGTTGCTGTTAATTTAAGTGCATTATTTTGATAGCGCACACCCAGGTCAATATTTTCAGCGGTTTCTGGCTTAATTGCTGATAAGTCAGAGCTATCGCGTTCAAGCACACCGTCTTTAATGGCGGCAAAGTTTTCGCTATAGCTGGTAAATAACTCAGTATTACTATTTAGCTGATACAAAATACCACCACTAAATAGAATGTCTGAATCACTGTTTACTTTAGCTGTTGTGGCGTTTTTATAGTGGTCATACTTTTCTATATCCACTAAGTATTTTTTTACCCCTAGGTTTAAGGTAAGGTCGCCAAATGCCATTGAGTCTTGTGCATACCATTTAAGCGTATCAGTCTCAAAGGTGTTTTTGTATTGCGTCCAGTATGGGGTGCTATCAAAATGATGATAAATACGGGCATCGATTACTTTATGCCAATCACGCGACTCATCACGGTCACTTTGCTCATACCAAAAACCCGCTTCTATATCGTGCATGCCAAAGCTAGCTTGATAATTAGCAGTTACCCCTAAACGATCTTTATTGTAATGAGTATGACGATAAGACATAACAGGCGTTGCATCAGCGTCGTAACACGCAGGATTAAGCTCAGGGCCCGACTCCCACGGCCAGTTTAAACTTGCGATACAACCTGCGTTCGGCGCAAGTGGATTACCGTTGCTATCTGTAAAGCCATAAGAGCCTGCGTTTGTGCCCCCCTCGGTGGTTGGGTTGCCATTTTCATCTACAGGGGACGTTAAATAAGGTGGGATCCAATCGCCACGACCAGAATTTTTATGATAATACGGGCTAACGGTTAATAATGATGTTGGAGAAATCGCGTATTCAAATTTTAAATAGCCTAGAGTATTTTCACGCAAGGTGCCCCAACCTTCTGCAAACATTTGGTCAAAGTGCGGAACGCCTGTCCAGTTCCATGTTAGCTGATCCCAATCAGGGGTTTGTTCAAATTGCTCTAGGCTCACGCTATTGTAGTTGCTCTCGCTTACATCGTCATACGATAAGCGCCCTGTAATAGTTAGCTCATCAAGGGTGGTAACAAATTTCGCTTCAGCGTGTTGGTTATCTTTTCCGCCATTGCTGCCTGAGCCAATCCAGCGGCTGGTATCGGTTTGTGAGTAACTCACGTACGCTTGGGTATTATCGAAAATGGTGCCAGTTTCGTGCTTAACATAATAACGCGAAGCATCGTGACTGCCTGAGGTATAAGCAAAGGTGGTGCTTTTATCTAAACTCGGTGCTTTACTTACAAAATTAAAAGTACCGCCTAATGCCTCTAATGAGGCCGATTTAATGTCTGAGGTACCTTGGCCAACTTCCACTGTCACCAAGTTTTCGCTATCGAGATAACGATTCGCTTTAGCCCCGCCACCATAATTAGAGCCACCATTAGGAATGCCGTCTATCGTCATACCTAATTGCTGTTGGTTAGAGTCAATACTAAAACCACGCATGGTAATGGTTGTTGACCAATCATCGCCACCAAATGCGTCGCCTTCGTTTATGCTAATACCTGGCAGGTTATCAATTACCGATAACACACTCGATACCGAGCTTTGTTGTTCTAGCATCGCAGGTTCAATAACGTTGTTTGCATAACTGGTTGGTTTTGCAGTAACAGTTACTTCTTCTATCACGTTATCGTTAGCATAAGCTGAAGTTGATACCGCCATGGCCACAGCCATGCTCAAAATCGATTTATTTTTTAAAGCGTACATTGTTGTCCCATTTGATTCTAATTATAAAAGGTAATTATGAAAGCGGGCACAGTCTATTTTTTAAGTATGACAACGAGGGGCAATTTTATTGACAAACAGGTTAAACAAATATGAGTTAATTATGACGTAAAGTAATCAAATCAAGCACATCGTAATTAAGAGCAATCAGACTAAAACAGCACCCAAAAGCCAAGGGACTCTCTAAAGTCATAAAATTTTCTCACTCTTTCTAACTGCAATTGATCAAAATCTTATTTAACTTAGATATAAAGAGTTAAGAGCCCATAAAGTGATAACTTTTAGCCCAAAAACACGGTTTTATACAAAGTTAAAAACCAATTTTGCAATCAGCTTTTCCTGGGCTATCTTTTTATTAACGCTTTAATTACAGGTAGCTGCACTATGTTTAATTTTTTCGCTAATAGCGCTGAGCAAGCATTAAAACAGTCTATTACGGCAATTGTTTCCATAGATGAAAAAAACAATATTGTCTTTTATAACAAAGCCGCGCAAAAATTATGGGGCTACACAGAAGATGAAGTACTCGGTCACAACATACGAAAACTAGTCCCTGACGAACATAAAACAAACCACGACGACTATGTAAATCATCATAGAGAAACCGGGCAAGACAAAATTGTTGGCAGCTACCGAGAAGTTGAGTTACAAACTAAATCGGGAAGTCGCATTTGGGTCGAATTAGCGCTTTCTCAGGTGAAAGTAAATAACAACAAACATTACACCGCTTTTATAAGAGATATATCAGCAGAGCGTGAAGCAAAAGAAATCAATGAGCAATCGTTAGAGCAAGCCCTTGATGCAGTTGTATGTATTGATGAAAATAATTGTATCACTTTGTATAACAAAGCCGCAGAAACACTGTGGGGTTACAGTAAACAAGAAGTAATGGGAAACAATGTAAAAATGCTAGTACCCCATGCAATACAACATAACCATGATGAGCTTGTAAATGCAAACCGAGACACAGGTGTCGATAAAATAGTTGGTACCAGTAGAGAAGTTGAAATTGAACGCAAAGATGGAACAACCGTGTGGGGGCGATTATCGCTATCGAAAATAAAATTAGCTAATCGCGTTATTTACACGGCTTTTATCAAAGATGTAACGCAAGAAGTAATAACTAGAGAAGAACAACGGATGTTGTCACTTGTTGCAAACGAAACAGACAACGCGGTAATAATCACCGATCCTAACGGCTATATTCAATATGTAAACAATGGATTTGAACGTTTAACAGGATACGCTTTAAGTGAAGTAAAAGGTAAGAAACCAGGCAGTTTTTTACAAGGCAAAGATTCTGACAAAAACATGATAGAAACGATACGCACACATCTTAAAAATCGAACTCCTTTTTATGGAGAAATATTAAACTATAAAAAATCGGGGAGTGCTTACTGGACCTCGCTATCTATCAACCCAGTAATAAGAGAAGGGAAATTAGAAAATTACATTGCAATTCAAGCTGATATATCTGAAGTAAAGCAAATGGCGCTTGATTTCACAAACAAACTAGAAACTATCGGCGAGTCTATAGCTATGTTGCAAGTGTCTCTTCATGGTGAAGTACTTGATTGTAACGAATTACTAAAAACGGCATTAAAACCCAATTTTTCTGTAGAAGAGTTTGCTAAAAATCTGATTTCTGATCTCAGCGTTGA
Organism: Pseudoalteromonas sp. 23_GOM-1509m; assembly: GCF_000518425.1. Taxonomy (NCBI): domain Bacteria; kingdom Pseudomonadati; phylum Pseudomonadota; class Gammaproteobacteria; order Alteromonadales; family Pseudoalteromonadaceae; genus Pseudoalteromonas; species Pseudoalteromonas sp. 23_GOM-1509m. The sequence goes on along the minus strand of NZ_KI912435.1, from coordinate 86,735 downwards.
AGAAAAAGCATTTTTAGACAAAAACAAACATATCTCAAAAACTTTTGAACTTGAAAAAAATAATCAATACAGTGCCTTTGATGCGAGAATATGTGCTCTTCGTGATGTTAATGGTCAAACCACTAGTTATATGTTTATAGGTTTAAACATAACGGAAAGAAAAAAAGCAGTTAATCAAACTCAAATATCAATGAAAGAATTATTAGATATAAGCCAAACCATCAGCAAAATAGTAGAAACAATTAATGGAATATCAGAGCAAACAAATTTACTTGCACTCAATGCTGCTATTGAAGCCGCAAGAGCAGGTGAAATGGGACGCGGTTTTGCCGTTGTTGCTGACGAGGTAAGAACTCTTGCAGGTAATTCAAAGGCATCTTCTGAAGAAATAAACGGCTACATAAAAGAAACGGTTACTAAAATTCAAGAGCTTGCAGAATTATCCAAAAAGATAGATTCATGAATCCGCTTTTAAGTAATAAGCCCACATTTGTGGGCTTATTAGTGAGAACTCTTTAAAACTTAAACTAACTCAGCAAGCATCTCATCACTATAAGGTGTCACTTCTTCGCCGTTTTTAATTTTACTAATGTAGTCTGGGTTAGCAATAAGCGGGCGACCAATGGCAATTAAATCAAATTTATTATCGTTGATCGCTTGTTTGGCAGTTTCAAAACTATAACTACCTACACCCACTAAGGTACTTGCATAACCAGCTCGTAAAAATTCAGAGGTTGATTTACCTTCTAGTGAATCAAAACGCATGCTGTCGTCAAAAATACCGCCATGTAAATAGGCTAGTTTGCGGTTTTCAAGCTCAGGTAATAAGTAGTCAAATACTGCTTTATCACGGTTATCTTCGCTCATATTAAAGTAGGCACCTGGTGTTAAACGCATAGCGGTACGCTCATTACCTACAACATCAATAACTGCATCGGTTACTTCCAGTGCAAAACGAGACATATTTTCTGGTGTTTGCCCATACTCGTCATCACGCTCATTTGCCGCATAATGTAAAAATTGGTCAATTAAATAACCATTAGCACCATGAATTTCCACGCCGTCAAAACCTGCTTCCATCGCGTTTTCTGCCGCTTTAGCGTAGTCAGCCACTAAGCCTTTAATATCATCTTTAGTGGCAGCTTTTGGCGTAATATAAGTTAGCTCACGCATACGCGGTACTGAACCTTCAACCCCTATCGCCGATGGCGCCAGAACATCACCACCAAAAAAGTGAGGGTGAGCAACACGGCCAACATGCCATAATTGCGCGAACATTTTACCGCCATTGGCATGCACGGCGTCAGTGACTTTTTTCCAACCTTGAACTTGTTCATTAGTGAAGATACCCGGTGTATTTGGGTAACCTTGTGCATCGGCACGAATAATAATTGCTTCACTAATAATTAATCCTACATCAGCACGGCGAGCGTAGTAATCAACCATAGCTTGTGTAGGCACTAAATTGTCATCTGCCATACAACGAGTTAGTGGTGCCATTAGTACGCGGTTTTGCAGTTCAATGCTGTTATTTAATTTAAAAGGTGAAAGTAAGTCTGTCGACATAATGTTTATCCTTTGTTGAATGTACATTCAAGATAAGGTCACTTGAATGAATATTCAAGTATAATTTTGAAACTTTGTTCAAGATTGCGTAAACTGCTTTACCTAAACGCTGCTTAAGGTAGGATTATTGTTGAGAGTTCGCTTTACCTACTCTGCCAACGAGAAGAGTCATTATGAGAACTGCAGAATTTGATACAGAGTTTGTACTGCGCCAAGCAATGGCGATGTTTATGCTTCATGGCTATGCAAAAACCAGTATGCAAAAACTTACTCAAGCAACCCATTTACATCCGGGCTCGTTATACGCGGCATTTGGAAGTAAAAAAGGCATTTTTTTAGCCGCTACTGAGCAATACCAAACCGATCGTAATACTCAATTTACTGCTCTTTTTGAGCACAGCAGTTGTATTTTAGATACGCTGAAACAATACCTTAATATCATTGTGCAAGAATGCGTTGACGGTGAAGCAACCAAAGTGTGCCTGCTCACAAAAAGCATTAGCGAGGTAGAGGGTAACGATCCACAAATTTGCCACGTACTGCGTACTAATTTAACTGCATACGAGCATGCCTTTGCGCAGCAGCTACAAAAAGCAATTGATAATAAAGAAATTACCAATGGCCGCAGTGCCATAGAGCTGGCACGATTTTGTGTTATGGGTATATATGGATTACGCACCTACGCATTAACAAATCAAGACCCCGACGCACTAAACCAACTAGCCAATGAGCTACTAGCAGCCATCAGCTAAACTAAATTTTAAAGCGCAGCAGCTCGCTGCTCTTTGTATACTCCACAGTGAGAGAGAGCCAAAAATGACCACCGACAATTTATCTAAGCAAGACGACGTAATTTTAGGCCTTGGCGCAAAAAAACGACTCGCATACATGTACGAAACCGTGCAGCAATTTAAGCAAGTGTGGATTTTAAACGATGACGACGGCTGCGTAATGCTCACTAACGAGGACGACGATTGCGTGCCGGTATGGCCAACACGAGAGTTCGCACAAGCCTGGGCAACCGGCGAATGGCAAGGCTGTACACCTAAAGCAATTCCAACAAACGATTGGTTTAGCCGCTGGACACCTGGCCTTGAAGAAGACGACTTACTGGTGGCCGTGTTCCCTACCGAAGAAGACGACGGCACAATTTTATTCCCTGATGAGTTTCAAGCCCAGCTCAGCGCTAAACCAAAAAAGTATTAAACTCTCCGCAAAGCCATTTTAAAATAAAATGGCTTTGCAATTCCCCTGAAAAAACTCCTTTTTTATTAGCAATCCTACGCGTATTAACTGCGACTCAACGTAGTCATAGAATAATTAAACCAACTAAATTATTAACCCTTTAAGTAATCGTTAACTATATTTTAATGATAGCGGGTCATGTTTTACTGATTCACCTTACCAATTCAGCGGTATTAAAAACACTCAGCCACATTACAGTAATAATGAGCACTGTCGTTTAAATACTCTTTTTTATTTAGGTTTTAATTATGTTTAAAGTTCATTTTAGTGTTGTATTCGCGACGTTATTTACTTTGCCCGTATACTCACAAGAAGCGCAAACACAATCACTTGTGCAAAAAGCGTTAAGTAATGCGCCCACAATTATAAACTTATCAGCAAATCACCCTAATACCCTAGTAACGCCCGCTATTAATGAGCTCGATGCCAGCCCTGAGTCGGATTTAATTCGTTATGGGCGCTTATTAATTATTGATACCTATAAACAACTTCCCAATAACGTAAATAATAAGCTCAATTGTAGCACTTGCCATCTTAATGAAGGGCGTGTAGCTAAAGCCGCGCCTTATGTGGGCATGAATGTGGTATATCCAAAGTATCGTTCACGTAATGCAAAAATAAACACCATTGAAGACAGAATTAATGGCTGTTTTCAACGTTCCATGAACGGCCAGCCACTGCCTACTAATTCAGTGCATATGCAGGCTATTGTCAGCTACATGAACTTTTTATCACAAAATATAAAAAACAAAAACGATCTGCAAGACAACACAGGTTTTGTCACTATTAATAAAGAGCTAATACCAAACGCCGATAACGGAAAAAACCTTTACGCACAACATTGTGCAAGCTGCCATCAAATGGATGCTCAAGGTTTATACCCCAATGATACCTATATGTTCCCTGCTGTTGCGGGCAGTCATTCTTTTAACGATGGCGCAGGCATGGCACGTACGTATACCGCAGCCGCTTTTATAAAGGGCAATATGCCATTGGGTCAAGAAGGCATTCTAAGTGATCAACAAGCTGTCGATATTGCTTATTACTTTTCACATTTAGAACGCCCTATTTTTGCCAATAAAGCGAATGACTGGCCAAAAGGTGGCGCACCAAAAGACGTGCGTCGATAAGTAACTAGATAAGTAAATAAATTAAACATCACTGGCGTATTTAAGTCACTCAACGCCCCTCCTATTTACTGCTTTATATTTTACTCGCTCGTCAAAAAATGCACTATGGGGCATATAACTTAACAGCTCGTCGCAGTTAATTCAGACTTTATCGCAACCTAAGTGTAGTTACATTTAAGTCAACGTACTCTTACTTGATTAATGACAAGGTAACGACTGGTTACAATAATAAGAGAATGTAAATATGAAAACTTTACTCGCCACGGCAATCAGCTCGGCGTTATTACTTTCGGGCTGCTCTGAGCCAAATGTAAACGCTGACAACAAACAACAAACAACTGCGCAAAGTATTTCAGCGCAAGCACAACAAGCTACCAACCCATTATTAGAAAAAAGCACACTACAGTACGAAACCCCTGACTTTGCAGTCATCAAAGATGAGCATTTTTTACCTGCCTTTAATCAAGGTATGGCGCAGCAAATGGCGCAAGTACAAGACATTATTAATAATACAGCCCCTACGACTTTTGAAAACACCATCGTGGCACTTGAGCAAAGTGGCGAGTTATTAACGCGTGCAAGCAGCATTTTTTACAACCTTGCAGGCTCTAGCTCAAACCCAGCGCGTCGTGAGCTTCAAAAAGAACTTGCACCAAAGCTTGCAGCGCACAGAGACAACATCTTTTTAAATGATGCGTTATTTAAAAAAGTAGCCACACTTTTTGAAAAAACAGACTCTTTAGCATTAACAGCGCAAGAAACACGACTATTAGACGTTTACTATAAACGTTTTGTGCGCTCAGGCGCTCAGCTTAATGATGAACAAAAGCAGCAAATACGTGATATTAACTCATCGCTATCAACCTTAACGACACAGTTTTCACAAAACTTACTTGCGCTAAGTAAAAGTAATGTTGTCATCGTAAAAGACCAAAAAGAGTTAGCTGGCTTATCGGCAGGTCAAATTGAACAATTTGCTAATGCAGCCGCAGAAGCCGGCCACGAAGGGCAGTATTTAATTAAAATCACCAATACCACTCGCCAGCCTGTTTTAGCTTCATTACAAAACCGTGATTTACGCGAGAAAGTGTGGCGTGCATCTTCAGAGCGCGCGCTAGATGGTGAATTTAGTAATCGCGACATTGTTGCGCAACTAGTTAAATTAAGAGCACAAAAAGCAAAGTTACTTGGCTACAACAGCTGGGCTGAATTTGGTTTAGAGTCGCAAATGGCTAAAAAACCACAAGCTGTATTTGATATGTTTGCTAGCATGGTGCCAAGGCTAACTCAAAATGTAGCGTTAGAAGCTGCTGATATTCAAGAAAAAATAAATGCATCTGCAGAGCAGTTCGAACTTAAACCATGGGATTGGTTATATTATGCCGAGCAAGTTCGTCAAGATAAGTACAACCTTGATGAAAAAGCAGTAAAAGAATATTTTGAGTTTAACCGTGTATTAGAAGACGGTGTATTCTTTACCATGAATCGTTTGTATGGCATTACATTTAAGCCACGTAACGATCTACCTGTGTATCACCCAGATGTAAAAGCATATGAAGTATTTGACGCAAATGGTGAAAGCCTAGCTATCTTTTTTGCTGATTATTTTGCGCGTGAAGGTAAACGTGGCGGCGCATGGATGAGCTCGTTTGTTAAACAGTCTGGTTTGCATGGGCAAAAACCTGTTGTCGTGAATGTTATGAACATTCAAAAAGGCGCCAAAGGTGAGCCGACACTTATTAGCTACGATGAAACAACCACTATGTTCCATGAGCTTGGCCATGGCCTGCACGGTATGCTTTCAAAAGTAAAATACCCAACCTTATCTGGTACATCAGTATCAAGAGACTTTGTTGAATTCCCGTCTACGTTTGAAGAAGATTGGGCAATGCACCCTGAAGTAATTGCTAACTATGCTAAACATTATCAAACAAGCGAGCCGATTCCGGATGAATTACTTGAAAAAGTAATTAAATCAAGAAGCTTTAACCAAGGTTTTGATACGTTAGAATATGTATCTGCCGCTTTATTAGATATGGAATGGCATTCATTACCAGCAGATGCCCCACTGCAAGATATTGAAAAATTTGAGCAAGATGTTTTAACAAAACACGGCGTTAACGTGCCATTTGTGCCGCCGCGTTATAAGTCTGCATTCTTTTCTCATTCAATGGGAGGGGGTTACTCTGCAGGCTACTATGCCTACATGTGGAGTGAAATTTTAGCTGCTGATGCATTTGCTTATGTACAAGAGCAAGGAGGCTTAAAACGTGAACTAGGTGACAAATACCGTAAAGAAATTTTAGAAGTCGGTAACTCGCGTGACCTTATGGAATCGTTTAAAGCATTCCGTGGCCAAGAGCCAGACACATCAGCCTTACTTAAACGTCGTGGTTTAACAGCCACGGTTGAATAACAAGCTGTTAGTAGAGCTTGATGGCTACATAGCCATTAAGCTCTGCTTTATGCTAATACATTAAACTTCAAACGCCCTCACCTATTTTTATGGGTATGCCCTACATAATAATTGCCAAGCAGCTAAACGCCCCCCACTTACCAAACCTGTTTAACCTTAGCCGAGCATGTATACATTAAAGCACCAGCGTAAAAACAAACGCCATGTACAAAGCCAACACGTTTAGTGTTATTACAGGCACAAAAAAGGACGCTAAAAGCGCCCTAATATAAAAATAATGGTGGAGGGAGAGGGATTCGAACCCTCGTTAGGGATTAACCTAAACACACTTTCCAGGCGTGCGCCTTCAGCCACTCAGCCATCCCTCCACAATGTTGCAGTGCAACAGCGCGCTATAGTATGAAATACACTTGCTTGGTGCAAGGCCTTTTTAACATCACGCTTTTAACTGCTCAATAATCAAACTAACTCCTCAGAAGCAAATAAAAAAGGCGATACCTGAGTATCGCCTTTATCTAATGCGTTATATTGCCATTTATTATTTTGCCATATTGGCTGTAAAATCAAGCATGCGATTTAACGATCTAAGTGCGCCTTCGCGTAAGTCCATATCAACAAATACTTCTTTGCCGCTAGCATCAATCAGTGCTTCCTCAATCGCTTGTAAGCCATTCATTGCCATCCATGGGCAGTGAGCGCAAGTTTTACACGTAGCGCCGCTACCGGCCGTTGGAGCTTCGAAAAACTCTTTCTCTGGGCATAGTTGCTGCATTTTATAAAAAATACCGCGATCGGTGGCTACAATAAACTTTTTATTGCTCATTGTTTGAGCGGCTTTAATTAGCTGGCTAGTAGAGCCAACTGCATCAGCGAGTTCAACAATTTCAGCCGGTGATTCTGGATGCACAAGTACGCCCGCATCTGGGTGCAATGCCTTCATGTCTTTTAAGGCTTTGGTTTTAAATTCGTCATGTACGATACATGCGCCGTTCCACATGATCATATCGGCACCGGTATTCTTTTGAATATAGCTGCCTAAATGCTTATCTGGGCCCCAAATAATTTTTTCGCCTTGCTCATCTAAGTGCTCTACTATTTCAAGTGCACACGATGAGGTAACAATCCAATCAGCACGCGCTTTAACTGCAGTAGACGTATTCGCATACACTACAACTTTACGATCTGGGTGTTGATCACAAAATGCTGAAAATTCATCAACAGGGCAACCAATGTCTAATGAACAGGTTGCTTCAAGGGTGGGCATAACGACAGTTTTATTGGGGGTTAAAATTTTAGCGGTTTCACCCATAAAACGTACGCCCGCGACGATGATCATGTCGGCTTCGTGTCTAGCGCCAAAGCGTGCCATTTCCAGTGAATCGGCTACACAACCGCCTGTTTCTTCAGCAAGTGCTTGAATTTCGGGATCAGTGTAATAATGAGCAACAAGCACCGCGTTTTTTTCTTGCAGTAACTGTTTTATTCGCGCTTTATATTCGCCTTTTTCGTCTTGTGTTAACGGGGCTGGCTTAGGAGGAAAAATATAGCCTTCTGGCATAATAGTTTGAGCTAAACTCATTGTTCTCGACCACTTTATTTACAGTGTAATTAATAGCGCAAATTATACGAGAAACGAACACTAAATAATAGCAATCTAACAAGGCAGTTTATAAATAAAAATTAGGGAGATAGTCGGAAATATTTTATATCGAAGAAAGTGTACCAGAAGTGGTGGGTCATGATGGACTTGAACCATCGACCAATGGATTAAAAGTCCACTGCTCTACCAACTGAGCTAATGACCCGCTC
>NZ_KI912435.1:0-78064 GCF_000518425.1 Pseudoalteromonas sp. 23_GOM-1509m | reverse complement strand
AAAGAATGGTGGGTCATGATGGACTTGAACCATCGACCAATGGATTAAAAGTCCACTGCTCTACCAACTGAGCTAATGACCCGCTCTTTTTGTCGCATTTCGAGTGGGGTTACCATTCGTTTGCTGCGGGCGCTTATAATACTTATTTATAAAATGAGTGCAACCGAAATTGTCTCTTTTTTTAAGTTTTTATGTCTAGTTGAGCAATTTTAGACCGCTTATGACAAAAAGCAGTCTAATCAAGCATCAACATTTATTTTGATAAGCGATCTGTGGCTAATTTAGCAGCAGTTGTACTTGGGTACTGATTGATAAGCTCATTCAGTATTTTTTGTGCTTCTGCCTTCAAACCTTGCTCTTGTAAAAGTGTACCAAGCTTTAACATCGCATCTGGGCGTTTATTTGAATTTGGAAATTCGTTAACAACTACTTTAAAGTGCTCGGCTGCTTTTACACCGTCATTTTTAATCGTTAATAGTTGTCCCAGCCAATAATGTGCGTTTGAGGTGTACACTGAATTTGGATACGTTGTTAAGAACGCTTGAAATTCTGGAATAGCTTGGTCGTAGCGTTTATCTTTCATTATAAGCGCAACAGCACGTTCGTACGCTTCGTTTTCAGATAAATCACTACTGTAGCTCTGCTCATTACTAGGCTGTGTGTAGTCTGTTGTAGGCGCTGGAGCCGTCGGCTTTGCATACGCTTGGCTAACACGGTTCTCAATTTCTTGATAAAGCTCGCGTTGACGCTGGAGTACTTTTTCAAGCTTATAGCTTTGCTCTTCAGTTACTCCGCGTATTTGACTAACTTCATCTTGCAGTAAATTGAGCTGTTGCTGTAACTCTACTTGTAAAAAATTACGCTGTTGCATCATACTTTCAAGTGTTGCTAAACGCTTTTCAATGCTTGACTGTGAACTTGCAGCTTCTGAAACAGGAGCGGGAGCAGCCATTAACTGGGTGCTCCCGCTCAATATCATGGCTGCCAAAATAATTTTCGGCTTCATAATATCTCTTATCTTAGTAAACTAGTACCGCACGGCGGTTTTTAGCGAAAGCTGCTTCTGTGCGAGTCTTAACCATAGGCTTTTCTTCGCCGTAGCTAACTACTGACATTTGGCTTGCAGAAACACCTAAGCTTTGTAGGTATTTTTCAACTGCTTGTCCACGGTGCTCACCAAGTGCAATGTTGTACTCTGGCGTACCGCGCTCATCTGCGTGGCCTTCAATTAATACTTTAACAGAAGGATTTTTAACTAAAAACTCAGCGTGTGCACGAAGTAAGTCTGCATATTTGCTTTCTACTGTCGCTTTATCAAAGTCAAAGTAGATAATTTGCTCTTGACGAAGCGCTTCGTACTTTTGACGAAGTTGCTCTTCTGCTTGTTGCTCTGGCGTCATTGTGGCTACTTCAACTGTGTCCGTTGTTGTTTGCTCAACAGTTGCTTGGTTTGACTGGTTAGCTGCATTTTCGTCGATATCTGAAGATGAGCTACAAGCTGCTAGTGTCATTACTGGCACAGCAATTAGCAGGCCTTTAAGTATTTTGTTAAGTTGCATTGAGTAGATTCCTATTTTGAGTAAACCAGCAATTATTACTGTAAATATGGCGACCAAGCCGGTGCCTTTACTTGTCCATCAAGCACAGGTAAACGTGCTTTAAAACGGCCGTCCATCGATACTAGCGCAAGTACCTGTTTATTATTGTGGAGCGTGCTGTATATAATCATCGAGCCATTCGGCGCTATGCTCGGTGATTCGTCAAGGCGAGTTCGTGTTAAAACTTGAAACGCACCTGTAGCCAACTCTTTCTTAGCAAGATGATACTGTCCGTTAGTACGGTTTACCATCACTAATTCTTTTCCGTCTGGCGAAATAGAACCCGCTAGGTTCATGTCACCGTCAAAGGTTAATCTTTGCGTTCTGCCAGTTTTTAAATTTAACTTATAAATCTGAGCATTACCACCCCTTTCCGACGTAAATACTATATCTTCACCATTTGGGTACCACGAAGGTTCGGTATCTATACTACGATGGCGTGTTAATCGCGTCTCTTTACGTGTTAGTAAGTCTAATAAGTAAACCTCAGTTGCACCAGTTTTATCTTTTGACAGCACTAGCAGTAACTTTTTACCATCTGGCGAGAACTGCGGCGCGCCGTTAATTCCCTTGTAGCTGGTGATCAATTCGCGTTTACCCGTATAAATGTCTTGAATATAAATTTGGCTCTGGCGATTTTCAAAGGTTACATACGCTAACTTAGTACCGTCAGGTGACCAAACCGGCGACATTAATGGCTCTTTTGAACGCAATAATACTTGTTCATTAAAACCATCGTAATCAGCAACCACTAACTGATAAGGCTTTTCTTCGGTATCACGTACAATAACATAGGCTATTTTTGTTAAAAACGCGCCTTTTTCGCCAGTTAGCTTTTCATAAATAACATCACTAATGCGGTGCGAGTATCGACGAAATCCAGTTTCACCAATTACGCTTTGACGTGCTTCTAAAATATGGTCTTGGCTTTGAACAAGCTTACCGTTGCTCATCATTTGTGTTTCACCGCCAGTAATTTGGCCGCGAATAACATCAACAAGCTCATAACGTACTAAGTAACGTCCGTTGGTTTGCTGTTCTACTTCACCCACTAAAACCGCTTCAACGCCTTTATTAACCCAAGCGCCGTAATCAATATCGCCGTCTTTATGTGGTTGTTGAGGCATTTGTGAAACGCTAACTGGCTTAAATTTACCACTGCGCATTAAATCAGCAGCAATAACATCGCTAAGCTGCTCTGGAATAGGGCCAATACCTTGGTATTTAAAAGGCACAATCGCAATCGGTCTTGCACCGTCTATACCTTCAGTAATAACAATTTCAAGTGCCGCGTGTGCAACGCCCTGAAACCCTAATATTAAAACTAAACAGGCTATTTTAATTTTGTTAAACATGTCATCCCTTAAAACTCTGGCGCGATGGTTATATTAATATTCTTTAATTGTTCGAATACGTCTTTATCTTTCGATACCGGTAATGTGTCAGCCATGCGAACCGCTCTTAAAGCAGCTTCACACACTAACTTATCACCGCCTAACGACTTAACCTGCGTAACCAAGCCATTAAACCCAAGACGGAGATTAATGCGGCATTGCTGGTTTTTCATTTTTTCATCAATTAATAAGTTTTGCTGAATACGCGCCATAATTAATGCACGGTATTTATCAACTTCACTCACTACTTGCTGTTGACGTATTTTATTACGAGCAGCCTGCTCTTTGGCAAGTTGCTCTTGCAGTATTTGTTCTTGCAATGCTTGCTGACGTTTACGCTCGGCTTCTTCAGCACGTTTTTTACGCTCTTCTTCCGCTTTTTTAAGCGCGGCTTCTTCGGCTTTGCGTTTGTCGGCAGCCGCTTTAGCAGCATCTTCAGCTTCTTGCTTTTGCTTTTGCGCTTGTTTGGCTTTTGCTCGCTCACGTTGTTCTATTTCGCGGGCTTTTTTAGCTTGAGCTTCGGCTTCGGCTCTTTCTTTCTCTTTAGCTTTGCGCTGCTGCTCTAGCTTTTTAATGCGTCTTGCTTCAGATTCACTTTGCTTACGTGCATCGGCTGCACGGCGCTCTAAATCACGAATGCGTTTATCTTCAGCGCGCTTTTTATCTTCTTCTTTTTTGCGTAACTCAGCAATTTTTTGCTCAACCTGCTGTTGATCCACGGTCACAGCAGACACCGCATTTTCTGGCTCAGGAATGGTGGCATTAAGCGTCACTTCCATTACTTTAGGTTTAGGTGGATGAATGTTTGCTGATGCATACAAAAATCCCCCTAATGCTAAATGCAGTATTACTGATTTGATTAACGACGTATTCATATGACTACTTGGTCCCCTCAAAGGATTCGGTCATTAAGCCTACCGATGGTACACCTGCATTTTTCAAAAAATCCATGAGCAGTAACACTTCTTGATACGACACTTTGCCTGAGCCTTTAATCATTACTGGAGTATCAGGGTTTTTCATTAGTTGTAGTTTAATTACAGCGGCTACATCTAATGCTTCCATTGGCTCTTCCGGATCAGTACCTATGCTTACATAATACTTACCTTGCGAATCAATAGAGGCAATAATGGGCGGCGTATCTTTGGTATCAACCAAGTCTGACTCTTCCATTTTTGGTAGGTCTACTTTTACGCCATGGGTTATCAATGGCGCAGTGGCCATAAATATAATAAGCAACACCAACATTACATCAATGTATGGTACTACATTAATTTCTGCGACTGGGCGACGCTTTTTACGCTGGTACATTCGCTTGAGCCTCTATTTGGGTAGCTGCTTGACGGTGTAAAATATTGGCAAATTCTTCCATAAAGTTAATGTAATGAGATTCTAACTTTTCAACTTTATTAGCAAATCGGTTATAGGCAATAACGGCAGGAATAGCCGCAAATAAACCCATTGCTGTTGCAATCAAAGCTTCTGCTATACCTGGTGCAACCATTTGTAAGGTTGCTTGTTTTACTTCACCTAAGGCAATAAAGGCATTCATAATACCCCATACTGTACCAAACAAACCTATGTAGGGGCTAATTGACCCAACGGTTGCTAAAAACGATAAGCTTGATTCTAGTTTTTCTATTTCACGAGAAAGCGCAACCCGCATTGAACGGTGCGTGCCTTCCATAACAATGCCTGCACTTTGAAAGGTATTTTTTTTGTGGCGTGCAAACTCTTTAAAACCTGAGGTGAATAACGCTTCAATACCCGTTGATTGACCACCGCGTGATGAAATTTCGTTATATAGCTTACTTAAGTCAACACCAGACCAAAAACGTTGCTCAAATTTTTTGGCATTTGCTAAGGCGTCAGAGATGGCTTTTTTACGTTGAAAAATAATAGCCCACGACATAACCGACATAGCAACCAACGCTAGCATTACTAATTGCACAAGCAAACTGGCTTCTAGAATTAGATCTAAAAAATTAAGCCCTGATCCCACGTTAAACTCCTAAATAATTAAAAACATCAAATTGATTTATTTGAGTAAGGTAACTTTGTAACACATTAGCCACCATTAAAGTTCAGCTAGTGTATCTAGTGTATTTCCTGCTGACAACGATATTGCTGTGAATAGCCAACAAAAAACGTTAAAAAAATAGTTTTACTACTTAACTCTTGTTTTACTGTATAAATAAATAACAATAAAGCTATCTGTAAGCCCGCTTAATTTCACTAAAGAGTCACAAAAATACGCTGTTTATTCAAAATTAATGCATAAGCACTCATAAACACTACACGCTTACCTTAACGTAATAGTAAAACTAATACCGAACGTTTATATGTTAATATACATAAACAAAGCATTTCATTAACTTATAGAATTAATGGTTAATTAACATGCAACATTAAGTAAAAACAGAAAACCCCTGCTATTAGTTTTTTTAATCTGAAAATATAAATTTTCTAGTTTGAACAAATTCTGCCGCTTCGGTATTATTCTCCCATACCGAGCTAGCGCATTAAATGAAAGCTATTTCATTGAATCCAGTTCTTCGTAATATGATTTATTTCGTATTACTTTTTTACTTCTTGGGGTATGACCTCAATAAGTAAAACGTAGTTCCCTAGATTACTTCCTTAAACTTGTTGTTTGCCCGCATTATTTGCGGGCTTTTTTTTGCCCGCAATTTGTCAAATCAGCTACACTCGGCCTCAGTAACGTTACAGCAGGCGCACAATAGCCTGATATGTCTTAACGCTCAGTGAATTATTGGCAAAGTAAAATACGTCTAAATTTAGCCTTTGCTCATACTAAAAAGCCACTGTCGTTAAAATGACAGTGGCTTTAGAAAGAGTCTAGTTATTCTGGTTATTTAATCTTTTTTAGGTAACAAGCCAAAATGGTGGTACGCATTATCAGAGACAATTCGCCCTCGCGGCGTTCGCTGAATAAATCCTTGTTGAATTAAAAAGGGTTCAATCACATCTTCTATAGTTTCTTTTTCTTCGCCTATTGCCGCGGCTAAGTTGTCAAGGCCAACAGGGCCTCCCATAAACTTTTCGATGATGGCGAGTAAATATTTACGGTCCATGTAATCAAAACCGCTTTTATCAACGTCAATCATGTCGAGGGCTTGTTGAGCTACCTCAGCATTAACCGTACCGTCTGACTTTACTTGGGTGTAATCGCGTACTCGGCGCAATAAACGATTTGCAATACGTGGCGTACCGCGCGAACGTTTGGCTATTTCGGCCGCGCCATCATCACACATTTCTAAACTAAGATAATGCGCTGAGCGCCCCACAATATGCGATAAGTCTTCCACAGAGTAAAACTCTAAGCGCTGAACAATACCAAAACGGTCACGCAGTGGAGAAGTTAATGATCCCGCACGGGTAGTTGCACCAATGAGTGTAAATGCGGGTAAATCAAGCTTAATAGAACGCGCTGCAGGGCCTTCACCTATCATAATATCGAGCTGGTAATCTTCCATTGCCGGGTAGAGTATTTCTTCAACTTGCGGGCTCAAACGGTGAATTTCATCAATAAACAGTACATCACCTTCTTCAAGGTTAGTGAGCAATGCGGCTAAATCGCCCGCTTTTTCAAGCACAGGCCCAGACGTGGTTTTAATATTTACGTTTAATTCGTTCGCCACAATATTAGCAAGCGTGGTTTTACCTAAGCCTGGTGGGCCAAATATCAATAAGTGATCCAACGCTTCGCTACGACTGCGCGCAGCTTCAATAAATATTTCCATTTGTTGCTTAACATGCGGCTGACCACGATAGTCGGCCAGTAACTTAGGCCTAATAGCACGGTCTATGGTGTCTTCGTTGGTTTTTTCAGCAGCATCTATTAAGCGATCAGCTTCGATCATAATTTACTCACAGCATTGATTTCAAAGATTCTTTAATTAGAACTTCAGTCGACATATCGGGTTTGCTTACTGATTTTACTGCTTTTTGCGCTTGTGGCAATTTATAACCGAGCGCCACTAATGCCGAAACCGCATCATCGGCCGCATTATTGGCTATAGTTGCATCGCTCGCAGGCTCTATTACGGCGCTATCGCTAAATGGGGTAAATAAGTCATTACCCCAATTTTTTAATCTGTCTTTCATTTCGAGCACTAAGCGCTCTGCGGTCTTTTTGCCCACCCCTGGCAGTTTAACCAAGGCAGTGGCATCTTCATTATTTACACAACTTACAAACTGCTGCGCCGACATGCCCGACAAAATGGCTAAGCCTAATTTAGGCCCTACTCCATTGGCTTTTAACAGCTCTCTAAATAACGCACGTTCGGTTTTATTATTAAAGCCAAACAATAACTGTGCGTCTTCGCGTACTACAAAATGAGTGTACACAATGGCGTTGTCGCCTACTTTAGGCAAATCGTAAAAACAGGTCATTGGCATTTGTACTTCGTAGCCAACGCCGCTCACTTCTAATAGTATTTCTGGGGGCTGTTTTTCAACTAACACGCCGTTTAAGCGACCTATCATTGTTATTTCCTTAGACGTCCTCTAACGGTTTTGCTGGCGCTACCCGCTAGTTTTATTAAATTTTGTTCAGAGTGGGCATGGCAAATTGCAATTGCAAGCGCATCCGCCGCATCGGCTTGCGGCGTACCTGGCAGTTTAAGTATGTTTTTAACCATATGTTGAACTTGCGATTTATCTGCCCCACCGTTACCCACAACGGCTTGCTTTATTTGCCGTGCTGAGTATTCAAAAACCGGTAAGTCGGCCATAGAGGCACCGACAATCGCAGCACCACGGGCTTGACCTAGCTTTAAAGCAGAATCAGGGTTATGCGCCATAAATACTTTTTCTATAGCAAATGTTTCAGGCGAAAATTGCTCTATAAGTTGCGTAATGCCCTGGTAAATCATTTTAAGTCGGGTGGGAAAGTCATGATCGGCTAATTTAATACAGCCACTGCCTAAGTATGTAAACTTGGCACCTTGATGCGCAACCACACCGTAACCCGTTAAACGCGAGCCCGGATCGATCCCTAAAATTATGGCCAAACAGCACTCTCATTATTGTTATTTATTAATAGTGCTAATAATGCCAGAGCACTGTATAAATTACCAGTACAAAGCAAAAACAAAAATGCCTACTTAAAAAGTAGGCATTTAAACGCTATTTGGCCGCAAAGTTTACGCTAAAGCGCGCACTAAGCCTTGGGTATTTTGTTTAAGCGTACGGGCAATCATAAAATAGCCTAACCCAGCTACAAACACGCCGCCAGCAGCGGGGCCTATAATCCATATGTTAGGATGCAGCTTACCCGCTAAATCAAACATTTGCTGCTGAACAATCAATAACGCAATATCGCTGAAAAATGCAGCCACCAGTCCGGCTAAACCGCCCAGTAATAAAAACTCATACAAGGTGGCATTTTTGATTAATCGGCTTTTAGCGCCCAAAGTACGCAGTATCACAATTTCTTGCATCCGCTCACCTAAGCTTGCTTGCACCTGCGATATAAGTACCAACGCGCCACACAACACCACAATAGCCAGTACAAAGCCAATAGCTAACGACACTTGCTCAATAGTCGATTGAATTTGTTTAACAAAGTTGTCTACATCAATCGCTGTAATAGTAGGGTATGCTCGCAATAGCTGGCTAAAATCGCGCTTTTGCTCAGGCTCAATACGTACTGATGAAATATACGTGGCCGGAAAGCTGCTCAACACATCAGGGCTTAAAATAATGAAAAAGTTAGGTTTAAGCGTGGCCCAATTAACTTTACGTACACTGGTAATTTTAGCGTCGAACGACTGCGCACCAATTAAAAACGTGAGGGTATCGCCCATTTTCACATCAAGGCGCTTCATCATCGACTCTTCAAGTGAGGCCTCAGCTACTGCGTCATCGCCAAACCACTGGCCATCGATAATGTCATTTTGTGAGGGGACTTCGTTAAGCCAAGTTAAGTTAAGCTCGCGGCCAATACCTGAGCGGGCTTCTTCGTCTTTTTTCTCGTTGTCTTGCAATGACACTTCACGTGCTACTGCTTCGCCATTTACTGCATTTACGCGGCCACGAATCGTTGGGTAAAACTCCGACACCTGAATGCCTTTTTGCGCTAAGTATTCATTTACCGGATCCAGCTCATTTTGAGTAATATTAACCAAAAAGGCATTAGGTGCATCGCTTGGTAACTGAGACTGCCAATCCGAAATGATGTCGTTTTTAAGCACAATTAAAAACAACAGTAATTTAATCGCTAGCGAAAAACTAATTAGCTGCACCGCATTAACGTTGGCACGTTTTTGAATAGACGCAATAGCCAACGACCAGCTGTTACCTGGCTTTAAGCCAAGCTTTCGGCCCCCGCCAAATATTAATTTAGAAATTAAAAACAACACTAAAATAAGCGCAAGCGTTGAGGCAAATAAAATAAGGGTAATTTTAATATTGTTACTAAATAACCACATTAATAAAAATACCGTTAAGGCGCTAAGCCCTAAATGGATTTTACTTACCGCAAGGCGGTCGCCTAAATTACGGCGAAGCACTCTAAGTGGTGGAATATCAAATAAATCTAACAATGGCTTAATAGAAAACATAACCGCACAAATAACCCCGGTGCTAATGGCGACTAACCACGGTTTAAACCCTGCCATGGGCAGTTCGGTTCCCATGCTTTTTACAAGGTAACCAGTTGCAACTTCTTGTAAGCCGTAACCAATAGCAAGGCCAACGACTACCGCCATGGTACACACCATTAATAAGTGCATAAGGTAAATTTTGCGGATCATATCGCGGCTGCCACCTAAGGTTTTCATCATTGCGACTGGGTCATATTGGCGCTCACAATAGCGCTTAGCCGATACTGCAATAGCAACCGCGGCTAATATAATGCCCAGCAAACCTGCTAACAATAAAAAGCTTTCGGCTCTGTTTAAGCTATTTGAAATAGGAGACTGGCGGTCTTTTACACCATACCAATTTTGGTTTTCTTTGAGTTGCGGCTTTAACCAATCGTAAAAACTGTTGATGTCGCTTTCATCACCTGCATATAACTGGCGGTAAAATACGCGACTGCCTGGCTGTATTACTTCGGTTTTTGCCACATCATCTATGTTTATAAGCACCCTGCGGCTACTTGAAAACACATTAAATGGCGCATCGGGTTCTTCAACAATTACCTTTTCAACGTTAAATAACGCGGCACCTAATTCAACTTGGTCGCCTACGTTTATGTTTAAGCTATAAAAAACTGATTCACTTAACCATACATTACCAGGGCTTGGCGCACCGGGGGCAACCTCGGTTTGAGCATTCAAACCCGACTTAACTTTTAATTGGCCTTTAAGCGGGTAACTGTTTGATGCCGCCTTTACCGAGCTAAACTGCATTTGATCGTTTGCAAACAGCATAGTGTCAAAGTACACCATTTGTGCAGTTTGTAAGTTTTGTTGTTCTGCTTTGGTTATAAAGGCGGTATCTATGGCGTGGTTGCTGGCAAGAACACGATCTGCTGCTATAAATGCACTGCTTTTTTGCGCAATACTTTCTGCAATTCGCTCAGTTACCATAGATAAAGTAAGTACGGTTAATACCGCCAGTGCAATGGCTGCGCTTATTACGGTTAGTTCACCACGGCGAAACTCACGAGAAAATAGTTTAAGCGCTAATTTAGCCCACATTTGCCATTTCCTCTGTTGAATTTTTTACCAGCTCCCCCGCCTCTATTTGAATAATGCGTTCACATTTTTGCGCTAAGGCTTCATCGTGAGTGACTAAAATGAGGGTTGTACCGTTTTGCTTATTTAAATCAAATAATAACGACTCAATCATATGGCCATTTTTGCTATCTAAGTTAGCTGATGGCTCATCGGCAAACAATATTTTTGGTGAACCCACAAATGCACGGGCAATCGCAACACGTTGTTGCTCACCACCAGATAACTGCGACGGGTAATGATCAACCCGATGGCTTAAGCCTACTTTTTCAAGCAAAGCGAGCGCTTGTTCTTTGGCGTCTTCTTTACCTGCAAGCTCTGCCGGTAGCATCACGTTTTCAAGTGCAGTTAAACTTTGTACCAACATAAAAGACTGAAACACAAACCCAACTTTTGCAGCTCTGAGTGCGGCCCGCGCTTCTTCGTCTAATTCGTGCAGCGGCTCCCCATCTAACATTATTTCGCCACTGCTGGCCGTATCAAGCCCTGCTAATAAACTTAATAAAGTGGATTTACCAGAGCCCGACGTGCCAACAACAGCAACAGACTCACCGTGCTTGACATTAAAGCTGATGTCGCTGAGGATGGACAACTCACCTTCAAGGGTAGATACAACTTTAGACAAACCATTTACTTGAATTATATTTAATTGAGAAAGCGCTGACATATGACTCATTCAATCCTACGTTGTGTATTTATTTTATTTTTAGTTATTAACCCGCTTACTGCGGCAGCTAACAACACGATTTTAATACTTGGTGACAGTTTAAGCGCAGCCTATGGCTTAAAACAAGAACAAGGCTGGGTGCAATTGTTACAAGATAAATACGATGCCGAGCAACGCAATATCAACTTAGTTAATGCCAGTATTAGTGGTGAAACCACTGGTGGCGCCCTGCGCAGACTTGATGCATTGCTTGAGCAATATCAACCAACTCATGTGCTCATAGAGCTTGGCGCTAATGACGGTCTACGCGGTTTTCCAGTTACTAAAATGCAAGACAACTTGACCGCTCTAATTGAAAAAAGCCAAGCAATAGATGCACAAACCGCGCTAATGGAAATTTATATTCCACCTAACTATGGCCCACGTTACAGTAAAATGTTCACCGATAGCTTTGCCAGTGTTAGCAAAGCCACAGGCTCGTATTTAATGCCGTTTTTTGTACTTAAAGTAGCAGGCAAAAGCGAGCTAATGCAAAACGATAACTTACACCCTAACAAAACTGCGCAACCAATACTACGAGATGAAATGTATAACACGATCAACCAGTGGTTAAATAAAGAGTAAAGCCGTATAAAACTTCTGGCGCAAGCGCTTAATATTAAACGCTTGCGCAATAAACATCCAAACAAACAAAAGCTTATTGATTTTTTTAAAAATACACGTACTATTGCAGTCGAAGTCGGTATGTGGCGCAGCTTGGTAGCGCACTGTCATGGGGTGGCAGGGGTCGAGAGTTCGAATCTCTCCATACCGACCATTTAAATCCCTTCAAAACTTAGTTTTATTCAATAAAAACCATTTTCCTTTCGTACTAGCTAATTTAATAATAAAAATATCGCATATTTGTCGCACCAACCAATTTATTGACTGTTTTCCTGCTTTTTGATTTCAGAGGTATTGAGATTATGTGACCCCACAGTTAAATACTTTTCAAATAATAAAGAAGCACGTAACTGCTTTAATTATTGATGTATTGGTTTGAGGTCATTGATATGCAGTTATGAGTAGATGCTAAATAGCCGTAATGTCTGAAGTCAAGATTTACCCCTATGGTTTTCTTCAACTCAAGCTCAACGGTGTAACAAAATAACGTATGTTATACATACAGCTCACCGAATGTTCCATAGATACCGGCGGGAGTTAGAAAGCGTTTGAGAAGAAGTTTCATTTTGGAGCTTTCTTACACGCATAGACCCCTCCGCAGGGTGCGGGTTACAAACTATTCAAATAAACTACTCTTTCAATATTTTGTCAATATTTCTTAAGCTTTGTATTGCTAGTATCAATTCATTCTTTGTTGGTGTAGTTATATTGCTTAGTGTATTAAGCTTAAATACGTTATTAAGCTTACATGTTTCAGATTTAATTAAATCCATCTTTCCATTAAGTGATTCATTATCGAATACAAGCTTTCGGTATGCATTTCTATTTTTCTCAAGCTCTTTTGTTAATTCTATAGTTTTATTATGAGCATTGAGATAAAGTTTATCAGCTTCAAGCAGTTTTTCTTTTATTTCATTTTGTCCTGCTTTATAAAAACTAGTCTGTAATTTTTCAGAGGCTATATCATTCAGCAATTTTGAAATTTCTTCACGCTCTTTAATCAAGCTTTCTTTTACCCTCTTTTCTCTTATTAACAACTCATCATATTTATTTGTTAAGTCATGAGCCCTTGATTTTGAAATAGATAACTCATCAAGCACCTTCAAATGTTCATCATTAGAGACTACTTCTTTCCAGCCGCGCTTATGTAGATATTCATTAAAACAATTACCAGCATAACGCTTTAACAACTCAACTAAGTTATTAACCCAAGGTACAACTGTAATGATTAAAAACGTCAAACCAAGCGGCTCTAAATAAAACCAGTCAAAAGGAAGTTGTATAAGTTTCAAACTTGGTTTTAAAGGCTCATATAAGAACCAATAAATAAGTCTCCAATTATACGTACAGGATACCCAAAAAAAAGTAAAGATGAACGGGCTAGCTAGTCGCTCTCGGAAAAGATCTAAAGTACTACTATCTGCTTGAGGGGTCATGCAACATCCTTATAAAACAAAAATCCGCCAAGTCATAAACTAAGCGGATTTCTTCAACATGAAAAATAGTATATCAGGATTGGGAGAGGTGCAAGTTAATCATCCCACCTTGGTTTTGATATATGGCAATCGTTAATCCAATTAAACAGTTGAGTTAAACGATTTTGAGCCTCTTCGTATTCTATCTGGCCTAAGTCAATAGATTTCCAAATATCGGATAAAACATCAGGAGCTTGCTCTGGTATACCTATAAAAAATTGACTGCGTAGCATATCAAATAACACATCACCTTCAGGGCTTGCATCTTTATTATCCCATATAGAACCAGTTCCACCAATGCCCCAGCCACCAAAAAATTCTTCTAATTCCACAGTTTGCAAACTATCAGTGCTTTCTTTTAAAACGTTTACTTTAAACAACATAAGGCTTCCTTAAATAGTATCCTTTACACTTCCTCGATGCATACGAACAGCAAAAGGGTCACCCATTAGAAAGTTCCGGTCAAGTAGGCAGCTGTGTTTTCTTGATCTTTTTATTCAAAAACCAAGTGTTCTTATCATTTAAACTCACTTTAAATATGACTACGCACCCAGTAATGACGTCGATTGGTGTGAATATGCACCAGTCACCCATATGAATTTAGGCAGTTTAATTAAGCATTATTGATGATTAATTAATGCCTTTGGCTTTCGCCTCAGTCATCGTTTAGTACTAATGTCAGTCCAGTTTCTGGCTGTGTTTACACACTGCGCTGTAACAATTCTATGGTTTATGCTTGCACATAAGCAACCCTTTGTGGCTCAAACATTGGGCAAATCTTGACTTCAGACATCACAATTCTTAACTGATTAGTTATCGCTTTTAACTATCTTCGAAACTAATATTAAATAGCATTTTTAAAAACCACTATATTAGCTTATTGCGCCAATAAGTATCGCAATTAAAAATCGCGACAAAGCTGCTGCCGTTTGTGTTAAGACTTCACGCAAAGTTTACTTTGGTAGCGAGTGCCACACATAAATAGGCGTTTGGTAGAAATATTTAAGTTTGATCACTTTAGTTGGTTTATGTAATGGCAAAGCGAAGGTATTACTCACCATGGTCATTTTGTTAGCTACATCATATTTGAGTCTATCTTCAAACGCTAGCATACCAACAGGAAACAAGTAACACACCTGAGTAGACGCAGTACTGTGATAAGCATTTTTGAAGTCTTTGCGATAAAGAGTAAGGTTATTTAAACCCAAACTATATTTAATACGCACTAAAACCAACATACCCCAACCCGATCCTAAATCAATGTGCCTTTTTTAACCATGATGACTCGCTAAAATATAAGAAAAAACTATTAAAATGAGCATTTAAATAACATGATCTTTCGCTAGATTTGCTGTTCATTACTTGTTCGACTATTACTATATTATGGGAACTAAATTTACTTGCGGGATGCTTGATGGACCTTAAAAAAGTAAATAAAAAATCTAACTCACCAAGTTTAACTGTAAATATGGATGAAGCATTTTTAACTCAACTAGTTAATTGTTTACCCATGGGGGCAATGGTAGTTAATACTGACGCTCAGATCCTTTTTGCCAATAATCAACTATCTGAAATACTGGGCTATGAGGATTCAGAACTCATAGGGATGAACATAGATAGTTTACTTCCAGCTCAATTTAAAGCCAATCATACCCACTTGATGAGTCAGTTTTTTGCTAACCCTCGAAAACGCTTAATGGGTGAAGGCCGTGAGTTATTTGCGAGTCAAAAAAGTGGTAAGCAAATCCCAATTGAAATAGGTTTAAACCCAATACACGGACAACAAGAATTAGTTTTAGCCACTCTGGTTGATATATCGCAAAGGCTGCGCGCAAATAATATGTTTCAACGATCTATTCAGGCTGCGCCACATGGTGTGTTAATAGTTGACCAAGCAGGCATTATACAAGCGGTAAATCAATCGTTATGCAAATCTTTTGGCTACAGTGAAATAGAACTACTCGATAAAAAAATGGAAATGCTATTGCCCCAGCGCTACCAAGGACATCACTCAGCACTTCGTCATTCATTTCATCGTGAACCCAGTGTAAGAAGTATGGGAGTAGGCAGAGATTTAACCGCGTTACACAAAGACGGTAAAGAATTCCCGGTTGAAGTAGGCTTGAGTCCTTTTATAAATACCAATGATGAAGACATGGTATTTGTTTCGTTGTTAGATATAACAGAACGAAAACGAATGGAAACTGAGCTAAAAGAAAATAACACAAGCCTGAAAGAGTTTACCTATGTGGCCTCTCATGATTTACGCTCTCCATTGCGGGGCATTTCAAACTTAATTGAATGGATTAAAGAAGATTTAGGCACTACCACGCCTGAAGTAGAATACAACTTAACGCGTATTGATGATCGTATTCATAAAATGGAGAAGTTAATCGATAATTTATTGGCCTATGCAAGGGCGGGGAAAGCTACCCAAGATACTCAAGTAATCGATATGCATAAATTAATTTCTAACGTTACCGAACTGTTAGATTTACCGGCTGGAATGAAGCTTCATAAAGACATTCAATTAGATACTATCGTCACTGCATGGACGCCACTTGAAACCGTTGTCCGCAATTTATTAAGTAACGCCATTAAACACCACGACAGTAAAGAGGGAACTATAGAGATTCGTTGTGTAGCAGAAAATACGCTTTGCCATATCACTGTGACTGATGATGGCCCCGGTATACCACCAGAGGCTTACGAGCGTATTTTTAGCTTATTTCAAACAACCTCTGACGATAAGTCGGGCTCAGGTATTGGGCTGTCTATTAGTCGGCGTTTGGCACAAGCTCATGGTGGGCGCATTTCCGTTAGCTCAAATGAACCGCAAAAAGGGTCTACATTTCATGTTTGGTGGCCACGCTTTGCAAGGAAAGAGAATTTATGATCAAAAATCTATCTATACTGCTTGTTGAGGACGATGATGTTGCCGCGGAAGCCGTAACAAGAAGCCTAAAAAAAGTGGATCCTAAAATTAAAATAATTTGGAAACAAAATGGAAAACTTGCGTTAGATGCGTTACGAGAAAAAGCACAACAAAGAGTAATATCAGAGCCCTACTTAGTATTGCTAGACCTGAATATGCCAGTGATGAATGGGTTTGAATTTTTAGAGCATATTCGTAAAGATAAAAAATTAAACGATACTGTTGTGTTTATACTCACGACCTCCAATGAGGATAACGACCGCACTCGCGCGTACCATAACAACGTAGCAGGTTATATGGTGAAACATGCAATTGGCCCGCAGTTTGCCAAATTAGCGACACTTATGGATGCTTATATACATGCCGTTGAGCTTGAATAAGCCATTTTGCAAGAGATATGGATATGATAACTTCAATAGATCATTTTGAAACCTGCGACAGTATTAACCTACTCATTGTTGATGACGATGCGGTTGATAGAGAACAAATACGTCGTATGATATCTCGCTCAAATATACAGGCGAAAATTTCAGAGGCATCCTCTATTGAAAGGTCGATGTCTTATCTTGAACATGGTGAGTTTGATTGTGTCATTGTTGATTACCGATTAGGTATCGGATCGGGGCTTACCCTGCTAAATAATATTAGAAAGACTGAAAATAACCACTGTGCTGTGATTATGATCACGGGCTTAGGAGATGAAAAAATAGCAGCAGAAGCTATGCGGCTAGGAGCAAGCGATTATTTACTTAAAAATCAATTAAAAAGCGATCAGTTGATACACTCTATATCTAGCTCCATTCAACGCGCAAACTTAGAAAAAAAACTTCATGACATGGCACACTACGATAGCCTAACAGGCTTAGCAAGCCGCCCTATTTTAATTGATCAACTCCAACAGGCCATTACATCTGAGCAAAAGCTCGCCGTTGCCTATTTAGATTTAGATAATTTTAAACCCATTAATGACAAATACGGTCACGAAACCGGTGACTTCGTTTTGAAAACTATTGCCCAAAGACTAAAAAGCACATTACGTGAAGAAGACACACTCGCGCGTATCGGCGGAGATGAGTTTATCTTTTTATTAAGAGGGGCTGCGCACACGATACAAGAATATGAGACTCTGTTACAAGAGGTGCTGATTGAGGTAAACGATCCGATAAAATTAGCAGCGTTTTCGTGCTCTGTTCAAATTTCAGCCAGCATTGGCGTTGCACTTCCTAATAATGATGGCTTAAGCTGCGATGACGTTTTACGCCGAGCCGATCAAACCATGTACCAGGCTAAAAGATCAGGAACAAACCGGATTCTGTTTTTTGATCCAGAAGAAGAAAGCCTAAGGCATGCAAAACATGATTTATTATTGGCTGCAGAGAAAGGCATTGCCCGCAAAGAATTTATTTTACATTATCAACCAAAGGTCAATTTGATGGATCACCAGTTGATTGGCGTTGAAGCCTTGATACGCTGGAACCACCCGACTTTGGGTTTACTCTACCCTGGTCACTTTTCAGAGGCATTAGAGCACCCACACATTGGTATTTTGATTGGTGAATGGGTACTTGCTGAGGCCTTAAAACAACATAAAATTTGGACAAGAAATCATCTTTCTATGAGTGTAAACATCTCTCCAGCTCATTTACTTAGTGAGGGCTTTGTTGAAAACCTCAGAGAGTTACTCATCAGCACTAATAATATAAAACCAAAAACCCTCGAATTGGAAATTTTAGAGAGCACTACAATTGGAAACGTTGACCAAGCAGTCGACGTTCTAAATGGTTGTCGAAATTTAGGGGTAAGTATTGCGCTAGACGACTTTGGTACAGGTTACGCTTCGTTGAGTTACTTAAAAAAATTACCTTTAGATACATTAAAAATAGATCAAAGCTTTGTTAAAAAGCTCCTATCAGACCATGAAGACAAGTCCATCGTTACGTGTATCGTGGCGCTAAGTAAAGCATTTGGGTATAACCTAGTTGCAGAGGGGATAGAGTCACAAGAGCTCGAAAAAGTACTTATAGGCATGGGTTGCTATCATGGGCAAGGTTATTATATTGCCAAACCAATGTCTGCAGAGAAGATGAACTTATGGATAAAAAATATGACATCAACTAAGCACTGACCCTAAATAATACTCATCTATTTGGGTTGCCAGTGATACACATAAATCGGTGTTTGGTAAAAATCTTTAAGCGTGATAACGTTAGTTGGTTTATATGATGGCAAAGCGAAGGTGTTACTCACAATAGTGATTTTATTATTAACTACGTCATGTTTTAACTTTTCTTCAAGCGCTACCATACCACCAGGAAACAAGTAACACACCAGAGTAGACACTGTACTAAAATCGGCATTTTTAAAGTCTTTACGATAGAGGGTAAGATTATTTAAACCCAAACTATATTTAAAAAGCACTGAAACCATCCAAGGAAACCACGATAACTCATAGCCAATAACCTGTTTATTAGGATGCTTTTTGGCAACCGGTATAACAAGCGTTCCCCAACCTGAACCTAAATCAATTAATGCGCCTTTTTCATCCATGCTTATTGCAGCAAGCATAGTTTGGCGCGCTTTGCTTGAGCTCATCATCGGTGAAATTCCCGTTTTTAGCGTGCCCCAAACAATAGATAAAGCGATTAGAAGGACTAAAAAGAAGAGTCCAATAGCAATAAAGTCCATACTAACTAACACCTGATAACGGTTGAATCATCATAATCTCACCTTATCGATTATTTGTTTCTATATAGTAAAACCATTACAAAGAGCACCGTTAGTATAAATTTATTTTATATTTAACACCTGTTTAAAATAAACCACAAAAAAAGCGCCATTTGGCGCTTTTTAAATTAGTAGTAAGGTATTAGTGCTTACGCCCTACACCGTTGCGCACCATGTCTTGGCCGCTTTGGAAAATCTCTTCGGTAATTTCGCGTGCTAATAAAAGTTGTTGCTTGTCATCAAACACCGCAACAAAACGGCTGCCGTCAGCATTGTTAGTTGCCATGCCCACGCCTGCTACGCCGGTTAAACCTAAGCCGCCGTTTTCAACTTGCAGTAAAAAGCTTTCAAGTTCAGCGAGGGTGTCGATTGCAGTTAGTTTGTTTTCCATTGTGGTTGCTCTATGTGTTGCTCGCCATAGCGAGTCTGTCAATAATATGCGGTTATTTTACAGCACACAGTAAAAACTTAAACCACCTTATAGGCAAAGTCATAACAACATTCTGTAAAGCAAAATTAAAAGTATTTGTAAAAACCCCGCAAATGCGGGGTTTTAAGTATTAGCTTTGCTTCATTGTGCCTTGTTGTTCAAGGCGGGTATGCCAGCTGAATGCTTCTTCTAAAATATGAGGCGTATGGCCGCCACGTGCACAAGCACGCTCGTAGTAATCAAGCATAGCGTTGCGATAATCGGGGTGTACACAGTGTTTAATTACTTCAACAGCCCGTTCGCGTGGCGCTAATCCACGTAAATCAGCAAGGCCTTGCTCGGTCACTAAAATATCAACATCGTGCTCGGTATGATCGACGTGGCTTACCATAGGTACCACGCTTGAAATAGCGCCGCCTTTAGCAATTGATTTAGTTACAAACACCGATACATGGGCATTACGTGCAAAGTCGCCTGAACCACCAATACCGTTCATCATTTTAGTACCACACACATGAGTTGAGTTAACGTTGCCATATATATCAAACTCAAGTGCCGTGTTAATTGCAATAATACCTAAACGACGCACAATTTCAGGGTGATTCGACATTTCTTGTGGGCGAAGTACTAGCTTATCGCGGTACTTTTCAAGGTTATTAAATACTTGTGCGTTACAACGCTCTGATAAAATAATTGAACACCCAGAGGCAAAATTAAGTTTACCCGCATCAATTAAGTCAAAGGTAGAATCTTGTAGTACCTCTGAGTACATAGTGAGGTCTTTAAAATCTGAGTCTAGTAAACCCATCATGACTGCGTTGGCTATGTTACCAATACCCGCTTGTAATGGGCCTAAGTTTGCAGGCATGCGCTGTTGCGCTACTTCTTCTTTAAAAAAGTTAACTAAATGGCGTGCAATAGAGGCGGTATCGGCATCTGGGTCGGTTACTGTTGAAAATGAGTCACTTTGATTGGTAAATACAATACCCACAATTTTAGCCGGATCGATTGGAATAGCAGTACTACCGATACGGTCATCTACTTTCACTAGTGGCACGGGTGTACGCGTTGGACGGTACGATGGAATGTATATGTCGTGCAGCCCTTCAAGCTCTGGCTGGTGTAACATATTAATTTCTACAATTACTTCTTTAGCAAAAATAGCAAAGCTTGCTGAGTTGCCCACTGACGTTGTAGGTACTATGTGGCCTTCTTCTGTAATAGCTACGGCTTCAATGACCGCTACATCTGGCATAGTTAACTGATGATTACGTAACTGTTCAACAGTTTCTGATAAATGCTGGTCAATAAACATGACCTCACCGTTGTTAATTGCTTTACGTAATGTGCTGTCTACCTGAAATGGCATACGACGCGCTAACGCACCTGATTCAGTAAGTAGCTTATCTAAGTCGTTACCTAATGACGCGCCCGTCATTAGGTTAATTTTCATTGGGTTTTCAAGTACACGCTCGGCAAGTGCACGTGGTACAGCTTTCGCTTCACCAGCACGAGTAAAGCCACTCATGCCCACGGTCATGCCGTCTTTAATAAATAAACTGGCCTGCTCTGCAGACATCACTTTGTTGTGTAAGTCACTACGACGAATTCGTTCTAATTGCATTTGGAACCCCTTAAACCCCATTATTATTTGGGCGCTATTCTAAGTATTTCCTTATGCTTCGTAAGCTAGACCTAAGTCTCATTTACGCATTGTTGGTATAAAAACGTTGAAGAGCGCTTTAATTTTGTACACTTTATTACTTAACTTATTGCTGTTATTGGGGTTAGAATACCAAAAAATCTATTCAATCATTTAACTAAACAAGCTTAAAAACAAATATAATTACTTTAAATCAATTACTTATAAATTCAGCCAGGAAAGCTTAGATTATAAATTGTATAAAAATAAAGCCGTACAGGCCAAATCTTACAAAATAATAAACTGGTCATTCATTGGGCAGTAACCTTGTAAGGAATAGAATCTAGGATTTACGTATTAAGGAAAATACATGGATTTGTCTGACGAAGAAATTAACTTTTTATCTGGGTTGTTTGAACCTAGTCAAAGTACAGCATTAATTAATGAAACAAAACTAACAGTACAAACATCAATACCAGATGGTATTGCGCATTTACTTGGTCAGGCTAAATTAACCCTATTAGCAGAAGTAGCTCATTACCAACTGTGGTTTCCACTTCAATTTAAAACCGATGAATTAGGCCATTTCAGTACTGTGTTAGCAGCCCCAGAAGTGATTGATACTAAAGGCACTCAACGTAGCTGGCGATTGAGTGAATTAAATATTCAAAGCCAAGGTTTTTGCATTGAATCTATCTCAAGCACAGGAATATTTTTAAAACCCACATCAATAAACAGTGAACTTGATGAGTTACAAAATATGCAATTTATTTTACCCAATGAAGCGGCTATATCATTAGACATAGAACCCGTTAGGCACAGTGAGTGTGGCATAGCAGCTAAAATAAAGCATATTCACCATGGTAAAGAGCAATTAAGAGCGTATTTATTTGAAGTGCATAAACGTGAATATTCAAGCTTATATCAACTTGAGCATAAGCAAGAACTGGGGCTATCAAACTAAAAAGCCACACTAATTAAGTGTGGCTTTACGGATTAAATAAACTTAATTTAGGTCATTTTTACTTTAATCGTTTTGCTATTTCAGCAACGCGCTCACCGTATAAACGAGCCGTTTCTAAATCGCCTGATGGAATAGCCGTTTCGTCAGCATCAGTAGGTGATTGTACTAATACGCCAACCGAACCGCCTAAGTTATTGATGTCTTGACGGGTTGATTCCAATTTATTGGCGGGTGGTAACCCTAGGCTTACCCAAATTCCACCATGCTGTGAAGCTAACGTTTGCATACTAATTAGGGTGACTTGTTTGTCGCCATTTAGGCTGCCGCTATTAGTAAAACCGCCAAACACTTTATCTTTCCAACCCATGGTAAACCACACTTTAGAGGTGGCATCGACAAACTTTTTAAACTGCCAAGGGTATGAGCCCATATAGGTAGGTGCGCCAAAAATAATGGCGTCTGCATTGTTTAATGCATCCCAATCGGTGTCTTTAATATCACCATTTTCATCGATTGCAATAAGCTGAGCGTTTGCTCCATCAGCCACAAATTCCGCCACTTTTTTGGTATGGCCATATCCAGAAAAATAAATAACCGCTACTTTACTCATGAACCTTCCTTTTGTTGTGATTTAATAACACACTTTAAATATAGTATGGCCGCTTAATCTAAAATCAACTAAGCAGCGTGTTTAATTAAATTAAAAGGTACTCACTGAAATTTCTAAATTACTCACCGCACAGCCATACTGCTCAGCACTAATACGGTGATAAGCCGACTCAGGCTTAGTTGATAGACTAATAATAAACGCATCTTGCTGACCAACAGCTGTTTGTTCTTGGCTCAAGCACATGGCTTGCGTTAAAGAGCGCAATTTGGCATCCGTTAAAATACTGCCGAAACGCTGAACCGGCAAAGGCGGTATTTTAATTGCTGGCAATGCTTGGCTAATACTGCGCTGACTTAAGGTAAAATCATTATTTTTAATATCAATCACACTGCCAGCAGGCCAGTACGAGTAACTGTAGGTTTTAGTTTCAGCCTGAGCCTGCCCTGTTGATTTAACCATCACCACACCATTTTTACCAATTACGGTCATTAAATTCCCTGATTCAGATTTAATAACCACTAAGGCGGTGGTTTCGTCTACACCAAAACCAAATGCGGGTTGAGCTTGATTTGCACCAAGGCTGTCGAGCAAAGTGCCTAGTCTTAATGTACGGTTTCGCTCGCTAAAGTGTGTATCGAGTACACCGTAACTAAATGTGCCTAAACCCCCAAAGCGGTTGTAAGTTAAACTATCGCTGTTTGAGCGCTCACTGGGTGCATCAATGGCTTGCGCGCCTTCTTTCAATGCCGATAAACTTGTGCCATTAGTGATCATAACCACATTACCACCGTGCGCTTGCCCGCCACTTTGCACTGCGGTGCCTGCACTTGTACCTACAACAACAGGGCGAGACTGTAACGCTTTTGTCCATGGATATGGCTGATTATTTTCATCAAACAATACCTTGCGCGTTAAGCTTTGATCGCCGCCATTAAACATAACACCGGTACTATTTTTGATTAGCTGCACTAGGGCGTCTGTGCCACTTTTACACAGCAAATATTCTGCTTGAGTGCGATCAGGATAAATATGTTCACGTTGATATAGCCCCATTTCAGAGTGCCTAAGCGTGTTTAAATCATCACATTTATTGGTGGTTATTGCTTTAGCAAGCGCAGGAGTTAATGCAAGCCATTGTGAATTTATATTGGGAAAACGAAGTAATCCTTCGTAAAAATCAGCAGATTCATAAGGGTCTCTGCTTGAGGCGGTAATAGCTAGTATGCTCGGGTTAGTACTTTTTACTTTTAAACTGCCCGATATAAATTGCAAAATATCTGTCGCAGCGGATTCGCTATTAAGCGCGGTATTGACCTGCTCTTTTAGTCGCGTATTGTCGCCCTGCAGCTGCGCTACTTCAAGCATATCTATTACAAAATTGTATTCTTGATCCGTTAAACTATTGAGCTGTTTACTATCAATATCGCGCCATAACCATAACAGCTCTTTTTTTGACAATGTGGGTGATGATTTAGCCTGCATTGTTGCTAAATTTTTAATAGTTTTGTTTTTAGCTTGCGTATTTTTACTTGGCCATTGTTGCTTTATTTGACTAATTTTAGCGTGGGAGAGCGCAAATACATTATGTATTTTACCTGGAATTTGTGTGTTTTTTTCACAATTTTTAGGGCTTAAACTAGCACACGTTGTGAGTGCACCGCCGACTAATACTAACGTTTGTTCAGATTCTTTTGCGCTTAACTGCAGCGAAAAAGCAATAAAAAACGAAAAAACAGCCGTTATTATGCGCGATTTAGCTAACCGTTTGTTTGGTAAATATATTCGTTCCATTATGTTATACTCATGTAAAAAATTATAAGAAATAACTTGCGAGAGCGTCTCTCACTTGCTATAAAAAAAAGGAACTTTAAAACGCGAGTAAGCTAGCACCCCTTTGCTGGCTTTGTCAAAAACCTTTTGGAATGAGAATTATGTTTAAAAAAGCACGTTTGCTTACAACATATTTCTACTCACCACACTACCTTTCGGAGTGGTTTGACGAGTAGCCCACCACCTCACTTTTTCACAGTGAGGGGCTTAGCGTGTCATTTCACCACTGCCCTGTCTAAAAATATAACAATTAAAAGCCACAGATCTGTTTGTA
Source organism: Pseudoalteromonas sp. 23_GOM-1509m (assembly GCF_000518425.1). Lineage (NCBI taxonomy): Bacteria > Pseudomonadati > Pseudomonadota > Gammaproteobacteria > Alteromonadales > Pseudoalteromonadaceae > Pseudoalteromonas > Pseudoalteromonas sp. 23_GOM-1509m. The sequence goes on along the minus strand of NZ_KI912435.1, from coordinate 53,152 downwards.
TGTTTTTGTGCGCTTAAAAAGACAAAAGGTATTTAAGATGTTTCGTCAACTAACAATTGCGGCCACAGTAAGCGCATTACTGAACCCGATCACTTTTGCACATGCACAAGAAACCAACACCGACACCAACATTGAACGAGTAGAAGTAACAGGATCTCGCTTAAAAGGCGTTGATCTTGAGGGAACTATCCCATTAACCGTACTAGACCAAGATGCAATCAAACGCTCTGGCGCTAATACCATTCATGAATTACTCAAAGATTTATCTGTTTTTAAGGGCGGAAGCGGCACATTTTCAACCTCTGAAAGTGGCGGTACGTCTACCTCAACACCAGCGGGTCAATCAGCAGCGAGCTTAAGAGGCATGGGGCCATCAGCAACGCTGACATTAATAAATGGTCGCCGAGTTGCGCCTAGTTCATTTGCTGCAGGTACTGAAAACTTTGTAGATGTGAATTCTATTCCGCTAGCGGCCATTGAACGTATTGATATTTTAGCCACCGGTGCATCAGCCGTTTATGGTGCCGATGCTGTAGCGGGTGTTATTAACTACATTTTAAAAGATGATTTTGAAGGCGCTGAAATCAATACTTCGTTTGCCGATAGCTTTGATCAGCATGACGAAAGTAAAAAACAATTAAACTTAGTTTATGGTACAAAAATAGGCGAAAGTAACTTAACGGTATTTGCTGATATATATGACCGTAACGCTTTTAAAGCGACCGATCGTAATTACACGGCCTCTCCCTCTTTAGTGAATGGTTACTCCTATTTACCTAAGCTGGAGAACTCACCTAATATTTATTATTTCAGCAGCCGAGATGGTAACGAACTTCCATCACCAAACTGCAAAACCGAATTAGTTACTACTGAATTTGATGAACAAATTTGTGCTTACTACCCTAATCAAGATGATTACCTAGAAACGCCATTTGAAAGCCTTTCAACCGGCTTTATGTTTAATAGTGAGCTTGGTGGTATGCAATGGCATACTGACTTTTTTTACAGTCAAACCAAAGCAAAAGCGTATTCATCGCCCTCACCTATTAACCAAATTAATGACGACGATGGCCCGTATGTTTTAGAAGACGCCTTATTTATTTACGATAATGCCGATGGTAGTAATGATTTATTAGATCAACTCTACATTGACCCATTTGATACCCAAAGTGGTCGAGAAGTGTATGGTTTTGCATTTGATGCGCGCTTTAATGCCCCAAGAACGGTGGAAGTAGAAACGAAAAACTTTCGCTTGGTAAGCAGTCTAAGTGGTGAAATTGGTGATTGGGGTTGGGAATCTGGGGTAACCTTTTCTCGCTCACGTTCAGAGCAAGAAGCGATTGCAGGAGTTTATAATCGTTACCAGTTTCATGGCGCTATCACCGGCGAGCTATGTTCAGACGGTACGCTGGCAAGTTATGACGGTACTGACTTAAACTGTGCATCGGGAGAACTGCTGCCTTTTTACAACCCTTTCCTTCAAGGCGACGCCGCTAATGATGCCGTTTTGGCAACAGCGCAAGCTCGCCCAACACGCAGCGGAGAAAGTACAGTTTACGGCTGGGATGCTAATTTTAATGGTGAGCTATTTACCTTTAACGACCTACCTGCCTATGCCTCATTTGGGGTAGAAGCACGCCGTGAAGAGCTAAGCGACATTCCTTCGCTTGATTCACAAGCTCAAGCAGATAAAGACTATCTTGTTGATGTATTTGGCTTTGGCTCTAGTTTATCAGAAGCCGATCGCACTCAATATGCAGCGTTTGCTGAATTAAGTATTTCACTCACAGAGCAAATAGAGCTGCAAGCAGCAGGTCGATACGATCATTACGATGATTTTGGTGGCACCTTTAATCCTAAAATAGGTTTGAGCTATCGCCCAACTGATTCGTTAGTTGTTCGTGGTTCATGGTCAACCTCGTTTAGAGCACCATCATTAACACAGGCTGGCGTTAAATTAAGAACCACACAATCTACTTTTGACTGTGGTGCAAACCAAGCGGTGTCTGATCTTTACTGTATGGCTGAAGGTACTGAGGTAAGCGTTAACTCGCTCGAACTTGGTAATCAAGCCCTTAAAGCTGAGGAATCTGAGGCTATTAGTGTTGGCTTTGCCTGGAGCCCAAGCGCTGATACTAACTTAACCGTTGATTATTGGCAGTTTGATCACGAAGAAGTGATTGATACCAACATGACTGCAGTACTCGATCGCGCCATTACTGATGCATCACTGCGCCATTGCGGTATTGTCCCAGAAGGCGAGCAAGGTATTTCTTACGAAAATGAGTTATGTGGTGTCTTTGACAATAGCGGTTTAAATATCGAGCAAGATGGCGCTAATCTTACTGAGATTTTAGCTAACTATGTTGATGAAGATAACAAAGCTGGCGATAAAAACCCAGATAACTTTAATCCCCGTCCTGGTGAAGACTACTTACCCTTATTCCGCGACCATGTCATTCCGCTTGAAAATACCGGCACACAAACGTTAGCGGGTATTGATATTAAATTTGACCATCGCTTTGCGTTATCTGGCGGCGACTTAACCTTCGCTTTTGACGGTACTCACTACCTTGAATTTGAACGCAACAAACCGGGCTCAGACTCAATTGAAAAGCTAGTGGGTACATATCGTTATCCTGAAAATATTGCGCGTATGTCAATAGATTGGGAAGCGCAAAGTTACTACCTTAACTTAGGTGCAAACTACACCAGCAGCTACGAAGATGATATAGAAGGCCTGCGTAGCCGTGAAATTGATGAGCTAGATTCACTTGGCGTATTAGACTCAAAAGGTGAGCATCAGGTTGATGACTGGCTCGTTTGGGATTTATCAGCGGGTTACTATGTTAATAAATCACTGACTTTGCGCGCGCGCATCAATAATATTTTTGATAAAGAGCCACCCACACTTTATGGTTCAAGCCGTGGCTTTGATTCAATCAACCATAATGCCCTAGGTGCTAATTACAAATTAAGTATTAGCTACCGTTTTTAACCGCTTAGCCGCAAAGCAAACGCTTTGCGGCATTCCTTTTATTACAGGTCATGGCTACAGTGACACTGCCTATTAAGTGCTAAAGTACGTTTAAGCGTTTATTTACGCATCAACACAATGACCTTTTATTAAAGTGAAATTATGAAACAAAAACAATTTTCTATGCCCGATGCAAGCATCATTTTGCTTTGCGTGGCAGTGATTGCCTATATGGCCACGGTATTTATTACCCCTGGGGTATTTAATGCAGAGCCTGACAGCCATACTGTGCAGCTTTCACAATATCAAGCAGTTAACGACCAACAATCACCACCTGTTTTTGCACAAGGTGGAGAGATTGGTTTAGCTAATGTATTGTTTGAAGGCCTCGTGTCGGGTGATAAATATGGTGCAGCGATTGGCGTAATGGCGTTTATTTTAATCACTGGCGGTGCCTTTGGCATTATTATGAAAACCGGTGCGATTAATAACGGCATTATGGCACTTATTAATAAAACCCAGCGGGTTGAATGGCTGTTTATTCCCTTACTGTTTTTACTATTTTCGTTAGGCGGCGCGGTATTTGGTATGGGTGAAGAGGCTATTGCCTTTTGTATTGTGCTGCTCCCTATTATGCAACAACTTGGCTACGACGCTAAAGTCACTGTACTTACAACTTATGTGGCCACGCAAATAGGCTTTGCCACCTCATGGATGAACCCTTTTAGCATTGCTATAGCGCAATCGATAGCTGAAATCCCAGTGTTTTCAGGTGCGGGCTTTCGTATGTTAGCATGGGCTTGTTTTACCCTTGTAGGCCTTGTGTTTACTATGCGCTATGCAAAACGGATAAAAACACAACCCCAAAAAACGGGTGATCAGCCAACAATTAAACTTAGCCTAGCCGATGCACTCACATTATTAGTGTTTGTATTGGGCATAGCTTGGGTTGTATGGGGGGTGATGGCGCGCCAATATTATATTCCTGAGCTTGCTGCACAGTTTTTTTGCATTGGCCTTATCAGTGCAATAATTGCCATCGTGTTTAAAAAGCTAACCGCGAATGAGTGCGCGGATGCGTTTAAACACGGTGCACAAGAATTATTGCCAGCGGCGTTATTGGTCGCATTGGCTAAAGGCATTGTATTACTATTAGGGGGTAGTGATTTAACCACTCCCTCAACCCTTAACACCCTGCTTTATTACTGTGCAAGCAGCATAGCCAGTGTGCCAGATTACATTGCAGCTTGGGGAATGCTGGTGTTTCAAAGTGTATTTAACTTTTTTGTTTCATCGGGTTCAGGGCAAGCTGCCATCACTATGCCACTGATGTCTCCACTTGGCGATTTGCTCAATGTATCAAGGCAAATTGTGGTATTGGCCTTTCAATTAGGCGATGGATTAACCAACATTTTAATTCCCACCTCAGCTAGTTTAATTGGTTGTTTAGGGGTCGTGAAATTAGATTGGGGAGAATGGGCTGCGTTTATTTGGCGCTTTGCCCTAGCACTTTTTGTATTAGCAAGCGGCTTTATATTTCTTGCTTACTTTATTAATTATCAATAAAAAGAATTTGTTATGTTAACTTTAATTCAAGGTGCAACCGTTTATGCACCCACCTTCCTAGGCACACAAGATGTTTTAATTGGCGGTGGTAAAATCATTGCTATTGACGAAAATATAACCCTCGACAGCAGTGTACTCGTCAAACGGATTGCCGGTAAAAATAAGCTGGTTGCGCCGGGGTTTGTTGATTCGTTAGTGCATATTACCGGTGGCGGTGGCGAGGCTGGATTTGCCAGCCGCACCCCTGAAATGAACCTAACCGATGCAACCTTATCGGGCACCACCACGGTGGTGGCCGCACTGGGTACCGATTCAAGCTCACGTACGCTGACCAATTTGGTTGCCAAAGCAAAAGGCCTTAAAGAGCAAGGGCTGAATGTATTTTGCCATACCGGTTCGTATCATTTACCCGCGAAAACACTCACCCACTCAATTACTGACGACATCATGTATATAGAGGAGTTTATAGGTGTTGGCGAAGTGGCGATTTCTGATCATCGCAGTAGCCAACCTACGGTACAGCAATTAGCAGAATTGGCAGCTGAGGCTAAAGTAGCCGGTATGCTCAGTGGTAAAAAAGGCACCGTGAGTATTCATGTCGGTCCTGTTGATAGCCATTTAACTATTTTACATCAGGTGGCTGAGCAAAGTGATATTAAGCTTAAACAGTTTTACCCTACGCATATGAACCGCAATAAAGCACTTCTTGATGCCGGTATTCACTTTTGTGATCAGGGCGGTACTATCGACTTTACCACCAGCACAACCGACTATGATTTAGCCCATGGTGAATATGCAGCAGCCCATGCCCTTGCCTACTGCTTAAAACAAGGCGTAGCACCAAATCAACTCACTATGAGCTCAGATGGCCATGCCAGTTTACCTATTTTTGATAAAGACTTTAATTTATTAGGGCTTGAGGTGGGCAAAGAGGCATCTTTATTAACCTCGTTTCAGCAAGCAGTCAAAGAATATAACGTCCCTATTGAGCACGCTTTAATGAGCATAACCAGTAATCCTGCCGATATTTTAGGAGTTGATAAAGGCCGTCTTAAAGCAGCGAGCGACGCGGATGTTGTCCTTCTCGATAAAGAGACCCTAACCCCTGAGTATGTATGGGCTAACGGCACATTAATGGTGCAAAACACCCATGCAGTTATAAAAGGAGTGTTTGAATAAGCTAGTAAAGCTAAAATGCTGCTGAGATATTTCAGCAGCATTTAACACCAAAGAGTTTATTACCCTAGTTTAAACAAATATCAATCCAACAAGGTCACTAGAACCTAGTTGTTAAATTCAGCTACTTTTCGCCGTAGCTAAGTTTTTTGTCGTAAAAAGCAGACCATTTTGATTTATATATTCAGCATAAACCTGAGCACTCATAGGTTTAGAAAAGTAATAGCCTTGAAACTCTTTACATCCCATTTCGGACATTATTAGGACCTGTTCTTCGGTTTCTACTCCCTCGGCTACACACTTAATATTAAGTTCATCACACATCACATGCACGGCTTTAACTAAGCTTTTTTGGCGTGTAGAGCTTGTAACCTTACTTATTAAAGAGCGATCCAATTTAAGTTTATCAATGGGATAATCAGCAAGTCGTGCAATATTCGAGTATCCAACACCAAAATCATCCACTGTAATAGTGAACCCCCAATCTTGCAGAGTTTGCATAAGTTTTAGAGAGTGAACTTGGTTAGCCTCAAGTGACGTTTCAGTAAGCTCTAATTCTATTTGATTCGGTTTTACATTAAAATCCGCCAAATATTTTACCAACTTTGACATAAAATCAGCTTGGCTAAAATCGAGTAAAGATATGTTTATTGCTACGGGTAAAAGTGGCAAACCAACTTTACTCCATTGGGCAATTTGAGCGCAGACTTTTTGAATAATTAAGTCCGTTAATCGGCTAATCATTCTATACTCTTCTGCAATAGGAATAAATACAGCGGGCGATACACTGCCAAGTACAGAGCTATGCCAACGAGCTAATGCTTCAAGCCCTATACATTCACCTTTTGCATTCACTTTAGGTTGATAATGTACTGACAGATCATTTTGTTGCAAAGCTTCATCAAGTAACATGGAAATTTCATACTTTTCCATAAAGGCCTGTGATTGTTTTTGATTGTAACCATTAAATGGCGAGTTATAGTCTGCGAGTTTGAGCGCCTCACACGCATTACTAAGAACAATCGCACTATTTTCACCATGCTCAGGACACTTAGCAAAACCAAATAAAAATGATTGTTGGTAATTAGTACCAAACACATCATAAGCTTGATCTAAGGTGCTTTTAATTTGTATTAATAACTTGTTTTGCTGTTCACTTGAGCTTGAACCAATAATAAAGCCAAGTTTGCCACCTTCTATAGACGCACAAAGCAAAGGCCCCTCTGACATTGCTTTTAAGCGCTTATAAGCAGTAATTAGCAATGATTGCGAGTCAGCTTTGTTAAGTTTTAAATTTAAATATTCACTATTTGCGCTTTGTGTAACGACAATATAAAACCCTTTTTGGTATTTAGACGTTAACCTATCGCATTGCATTTCAAACCACTCTCGATTAGGCAATTTTGTCTGCGAGTCTCTAAACCTTAGACGTTTGTTCTCTTGCTCCATCATAGACAAGTTTTGTTTAATTAACTGCTCTTGCGTGCAATCATAAAAGTCATACACTCGGTAATTTGTACTCATTGCTATTTGCTGATAATTACTCTTATAGTAGCGACTCTTATATTCTATGATTTGATTTTTTATATTTAACTCTTTGCTATTAAGTGCAGGGAATAACCCATCAATTCTTACAGCCTTTTCTTTCAAGCTGTTTTTTAATCCAAACATTTCAATAGCATGTTGATTTAAATCTGTAATTACTAAATTTTCGTCGACAATAATTTTAGCTTTATTAGATTCAGTAAATAAGGTGCGATAAAGCTCGTTTTTATCTTTAAGGAAGCTATTAGCATTTAACATGGTTTTGTTTAAACGTTTGGCAGCAACAATTGTTCGCGCAGTGGCAAGTGGGATACAAATATTAAAAAATAAAAATATCAGGCCTGTAATATATAAGTCAGCTTCTGGTAATTGGCTTGCTATTCCTGAATAGCCGGATAAATCAACATTATTAATAATCATGTAAAAAGGTATGATGTTTAAAATACCGTAGGCCAAAGCCGTTCTGTAACCGAGTAGCATAAGAGCAATGATGGGACATGAATACATAAACATAGAACCCACCTTGGCAAGCTCTAAGTCAGTTAAAAATAAATTCATTGATAAACTACCGGCAACGATAGTTAATAGAAGTGCATTTGCACTAAATGTGTAAAATCGCTTACTTGCTAATAAAAGACTAAAAGCAATAGTGAAAAAACTAATAGTAATAACTGCAATATAAATTAGGTTAAATTCAATTGCGCGGGTGTATGTATAACAAACGACCAAAAAACAGAGCAAAGTAACGAGCGTTAAAATTATCCGTAGTGCACTCACCCGCCAGTGTGCGACTTCATCATGGGCAGTATGATGATCGTTAAGTAAGAAGTACTTATTGAGAAAGTGCATAATAAAAATCAGTTAAGACATATCGCCTCATTAAACATTGATAAGTTGTTAAGATCAATTAAATAAGCTCAAATATCAATCCAATTGAAGTAGCTTATAAAATAAACCTAATACAAAAAGCTAAACAATATGCCCGCTTTCAACTATAGGCGTAACCCAATATTTTAACGGCGTGTACTTACAAACAGGGCTTAACGCCGTTTTTACTACGGCAAGTTCAGGTAATAATATATGCACCTCAAACTGATAAAAGCTGCGATGCCCTTCTACTTGCTCGGCAATGTCAAATTCACTGTGCTCTTTACTGTAGCCTTCAATGTTTTTTAAGTTAAAGCCGGTAATGCAGTCTATGCCAATTAATATATCAACCACGTCATCTTTTATGTTTGTGGGTACATTTAGGGTAAAAAGTAACTGTTCAGCCATGTTTTTTCTCCAACCAACCATAAAAGATAGGTAATAAATAAAGTGTTGTAATTGTTGAGGTAATTAACCCGCCAATAACCACAATTGCCAATGGTTTTTGAATCTCAGCGCCAGGGCCGGTGGCAAATACCAGTGGCAGTAAACCAAACATGGCGGTTGTGGCTGTCATTAACACTGGGCGAAGGCGTCTGCTTGCGCCATCTAAAATGCGCTGCGTTACATTGGCAGAAAACATTTTCATTTGCTCAAAGTAGCTGATCATCACAATACCATTGAGTACCGCTACGCCAAGTAAAGCAACAAAACCAACCGATGCAGGCACCGAGAGGTATTCATTACTAATAAATAGGGCAATCACTCCCCCCATTAATGCAAACGGAATATTAGCAATTATCAGCGTTGATTTAGATAACGATTTAAACGTGGTAAATAAAATAATGAAAATCAGTATTAATGCCACAGGAATAAGCACCAGCAAGTTTTGTGTTGCACGTTGCTGGCTTTCAACTTCGCCACCAAACGACAAGGTAAAACCACTGGGTAACTTTATGCTGCTATTAATTTTAGCTTCCAGTTCATTTACATAACTAACCACATCGCGGTTATCCACATTAACGCTTACAGAAGCAAAGCGCTTTGCTTTTTCTCGCTCTATTAACAATGGCCCCGTTTTAAAGCTAATATTAGCCACCTCTTCAAGTGGTAGTAGGCTGTTGTCGGGCATTAAAATTAGCTTTTGCTTTAATGCGCTCATTGACGACAACTCAAAGTGTGCTGCGCTTTCGCCTTTTTGTGCATTAAACACAATAGGGATCACGCGGTTTCCTTCTTGCAGTGCCGATACCTGTAGGCCTTCTAATTGCGACTTTAAATAATCGCTTAATCCTTCGGTGGTAAAACCAAACTGACTAGCAACCTCAGGAATAAGTTTAATATTTACATATTTCCCCCCTTCAATAAGCGCCATTTGCACATCACTTGCGCCGTCAATATTAGTGGCAAGTGCAGTGATTTTTTCAGCTAATGAGGCAAGTGTCGCAATGCCATTACCGAATACTTTAATCGAAATATCACCGGTGCCACCGGTGAGCATTTCTGATACCCGCATTTGTATTGGCTGAGTAAAGCCAATATTTACTCCTGGAAATTGCGCAAGTGTTTGTCGAATATCCTCGATTAGCAGCACTTTGGAGTCAAAACGCCACGTATCTTTTGGCGCTAATTCCATAAATACATCGGTTTCGTTTAACCCCATAGGATCAAGCCCGAGTTCATCGGAGCCGGTACGGGCAACAATTTGTACGATTTCTGGGGTGTTTTTTAACAGTGTGGCTTCAATTTGTTTATCGATATCCAGCGAGGCTTGCAAGGAAATACTCGGCGATTTTTCCAGTTGTACAATAATGTCGCCTTCATCTAAAACGGGCATAAAGCTTTTACCAAGCCCCTGAAATAACACCCCACTGAGCACTAAAACAGCGACCGATACAACACTTATTGCCACCGGCTTTTTAATTGCACGAGCAAGTGTTTTAGTATAAAAACCTTGTAATAGAGTCACCATTTTAGGCTGGGTTACGGGTTCATTTTTTAATAACAATGAGGCTAAAATTGGAATAACCGTTAACGACAACAACAGCGCACTTAGCATGGCAAACACGATAGTGAGCGCCACTGGGGTAAATAACTTGCCCTCTAACCCTGTTAACATTAATAGCGGTGAAAACACGATAATAATAATAATTGTGCCTGAGAACACTGGCGCCGCGACTTCTTTACATGCGCGATAAATAACATGCAGCCGAGGGAGGTGCTGATTGTTAGCCAACCGATTCACTATGTTTTCAACAATAACTACCGATGAGTCCACCAGCATACCAATGGCAATCACTAAGCCGCCTAAACTCATTAAATTAGCCGATAAATCAAACTGCTTCATCATTATAAACGTCAGCAATGCCGACATAGGTAAAGACAAAGACACCACCAATGAAGAGCGAATATCACCTAAAAACAAGGCAAGTAACACTATTACTAGAATAATTGCTTGGCCTAGTGCGCTGGTAATGGTGCTAATTGCGGTATTTATTAAGTTAGAGCGGTCGTAAAACACATTAATTTTTGTGCCTTGCGGTAATGAAGCTTCAATGGTGCGAAGTTTATCTTTTACATCTGCAACAACTTGCGCTGTATTACTATTTTTAAGCGCAATTATAAGCCCTTGTACCGCCTCTTCACTGTTTTTAGTGACTGCGCCATAACGGGTTAAACTGCCAACATGTACCGTGGCAATATCACTTAACCGAATAACCTTATTTTGAGTGGACTTAATCACGGTATTTTCAATGGCGGTTATATCGGTGTATTTGCCCTCAGTGCGCAGAATTAAGGTGTCGTTGCCTTTTTCTAAGCGCCCTATGCCACCGTTTTGATTCGTTTGCGTGATTGCCAACTTCATTTCATCAAAGCTGACTTGATGCTGTTGCATCAATAAAGTATTGGGAAGTATTTCATAGGTTTTTGAAAAGCCGCCAAGGCTATTTACATCTGCAACGCCGGTTACAGTGCGCAGTAATGGACGAATTTGCCAATCTAAAAGCTCTCTTTTTTCAATCAACGATAAGTGAGTACTTTCTATAGTAAACATGAACACCTCGCTCAAAGGCGTGCTCATTGGCGCCATGCCGCCACTAATATTACTGGGCAAGGTGGGCAAAATATTTAATAAACGCTCATTCACTTGCTGACGGGCCCAATAAATGTCGGTGCCCTCTTCAAAGTCAATGGTAATATCGGTAATAGAATACTTAGTGGTAGAGCGCAGCATTTGCTGTGACGGAATACCCAGTAATTCGGTTTCAATCACCCGTGTTACTTGCGATTCTATTTCAAGGGCGTTCATGCCGGGTAATTTGTAAACTATTTTAACTTGGGTGGGCGATATTTCTGGAAAAGCATCCACTGGAATATTTAACCAAGATTTAGCACCAATGGCCATAGCAACAATAACAAAAATACTAACAAACAAACGCTGAGTAAGTGAAAACTTAATAAGCTGGTTTAACATTTACTCTCTCCCTAAGTGAAGCAACATACCCTGTAGCGCACTTACCGAGCTTATTAGTACCTGCTGATCATCTAGGTTTTTGTTAGCAGTAAATACATAGTCTTTGCCTTGTGTACCTTTGAGCTCAATCGGCAGTAACTCAAGCTTATCGCCAGACTTTAAAGCAATGTAATTAACATCTTCAAATTCAAACACCGCTGACTTTGCTATTTTAAAGCCCGTTAATTTATTTACCGGTGTGACTTTGATAGTTTGCCCCAGTGTCAGCTGGCACTCATTTGAGCTTGGCGACGCCCACACTATTTGATGGTATTTATCTGCAATACTGTCATAGCTCTCAATATTTAAGCTGCAACTTTCTGACAGCTTGAAATGCGCTAACGTGTTGGAAAAACTAAGAGGGACTTTAATCTTAACGCGAATACTACTTGCATCGATAATATCAAACGCGGTGTCACCCATCACACGGTTTCCCGACTCATTAGTGAGTTTTAAAATACCCGTTTTTGGACTCACTAAGGTCACGTTTTCATTATCATCAATGTTTAAAAATGCCATTTGATGTTGCATATGTTCAAAATTTAGCTTGGCTTCAAAATAGCTTTTTGTGATTTCAACCCATTCAGAACTTCTTATTATTTTGTTTTTTAAGTGTTGTTGGTTTATGTCGTAATGGCTTTTAGCAATAGCGAGCATGTCTTTTGCTGATTGATAGGCATCTAAAAAATGGTGTACATCACTGCCCTCAACGCTTGCAATAGTGGCGCCCTTTTCAACCATGCTGCCGTTAGGGTATAAGTAACGAACCTGCTGTACATCAAACGCAAACAGCACCGTATAATTGACCCCAGGTTTGAAATTGACTTCACCAATTAAACTTTGCCCGTTAATAAACTCTGTTTTTTGAATCGGCGCAAATTCAACATCAAAACCACTGAGTGACGAAAGCCTTACAGGTGCTAAATTTTGCGAAGCAAACACAGGATTAAATGTTAATAAAGTCACCGTAAAGAAGAAAAATAACGTATATTGAATACGCAAAAAATGACGCGTTTTTTTTGTAAAATTTAACAGCATTTCGTTTGTTCACATTTGATTAATTTTATAGAATCAACCATGACTTTTTTAGACGGTTAAATCATCAGGCAAACGCCTTAACGTACCCAAAAATAGCGAAAATTACGCTATGGTACATTTGTCCATTGTATTTATAAGGCATTGATAATAGAGGTTTTAATGAGAGACAAGTTAATAGCAGCCACCTTGTTAATAATAATGGTGCTAAACTTTTTTGATGTACTAACGGATATACATTTAGGCGTGCCGCAGTGGCATATTTTTTCTGAGGGCTTAATCGTTGTCATTTCTGCAGCCTGTGCTATTTACTTAATTAGCGATATTCGTGCGCGTACTGCCAATATTAATGCGCTGAAACAAGAATTAGTGCATTCAAAAAAAGAACTTAAAAACATATCACAGGCAATGATGGATGCGCGTCATGAATACAGTGGTGTTATTCAAACCCAATTTTCACAATGGACATTGACTCGCAGTGAGCAAGAAGTCGCGATGTTATTACTTAAAGGCTTAAGCTTTAAAGAAATAAGCGCACTAAGAAACACAAAAGAAAAAACCGTTCGCCAACAAGCGTCCGACATTTACAGCAAAGCCGATGTAGAAGGCCGACATGAATTTGCTGCATGGTTTTTAGAAGATTTTATGCAACAAAACCATTATCAACCAAAAAGTACGGCCATAAATTAAACAACGTACGTTAGCGCACTGACAATAAATATCGCAGTGCTTATTGTTAAACTCTTACAAACAAAAAGTAGCTCTTTAGCACGATTTAAACATCAAGCTAATTGCTATTATTAAGGGAAGATAACAATGAAGCTACATCAACCACAAACGCATGTTAGTCATACACCACTGAAACACAAAAAAAGCTGGAAGGATCAAGTGGCTACTGCAAAATTTGCTTGGGGTTTACTCACTGAAAATGAACTCTTAAAAATTAATGGTCATCATCATAAGCTCGCGGCTTTAATTCAACAGCGGTATCAGATTTCTAGCGAAAAAGCGAAAAAACAGGTGCAGTACTTTTTTGATAACTATTAATTTAATAATTATTAATCATTACAACGTGTTAAACATCTTGCTTAGCAAGCCTATATATTTTTTATAATACCTCTAAATGAAGTAGCTAGAGGTATTATTCACACATTTCACTGCTATTTAACCCACACTTATAACGTGTATATAAGTTTTGCCATCGTTTATGTTTTTTCCAATTTAATAACAACGTTTAGCGCATGTGCTTTTTGATCTAATGGCGCGCGTATAAGGCCATCGCATAACGCGAGTAATTTGCCATCTAGTTCACCACTAATAACTTTTTTAGCAGCCCCCCCACTTTGATGAACGGTTATTGCATACTGGGTATTTTCAACATGAACCTTGGCCTCAAAATCGCTCCAATCACTTGGAATACACGGATTAACAATCAAAGTGCTGCCTTCTCGGTAAATTCCTAAAATCCCCTCCATGGCGGCTCTGTACATCCAAGATGCGGCACCGGTATACCATGTCCACCCGCCCCGCCCACAATGGGGAGCAACAGAATACACATCGGCTGCAAGCACATAGGGCTCAACTTTGTATTTGTATGCTTTTTCTTTATTAGATGAATAATTAATTGGGTTGAGCATGCAAAACAAATCGTGCGCTTTATTGCCATACCCTAGTTGGGTATGTGCCAATATTAACCACATTGCAGCATGGCTATATTGGCCCCCGTTTTCACGAAGCCCCGCAGGGTAGCTTTTAATGTAGCCAGGGTCTGGTTGGCTATTTATAAATGGCGGTGTAAATAATAAAACCAGCGGCTCTTTATCCAAGGTTAAATGCTTATCAACCGCGGCCATCGCGGTTTTGCTACGCTTACTATTCGCCGCTTTTGATAGCACCGCCCATGACTGCGCAATAGAATCAATTTTGCATTCTTTGTTTGGTTTTGCCCCAATCCAGCTACCATCGTCAAAACTAGCTCGTCGATACCATTGCCCATCCCAGGCGTGTGCTTCAATATTGTGTTTTAAAGTATCAACATAATCTTCTAAATTAGCTGCACGCTGCATATTGGTGATTACAGGGGATGATTCATTAGCGGTTGAACTTTGCGACGTTGTCGGTTCATCCGCTCGCGCTTTTAATAAAGGTAAAAATAGCTCAATGGTACTTATCAAGAACCAGCCTAACCACACGCTTTCGCCTTTGCCTTTTGCCCCCACTCGGTTCATGCCATCATTCCAATCGCCAGTGCCAATAAGCGGTAAACCATGCTCACCTGTTTGCGCTATCCCGTGCTCGATTGAGCGCATACAATGCTCAAATAAACTTGCTGCGCTATCAGATGTTTTTGCTTGAAAATACGTTTCATGTTGTTCATCCGTTAGTATTGGGCCATCTATAAATGCAATTTTTTCATCTAAAATACTGTTATCGCCACTGGTTAATACATATTTTGCGGTTGTATACGCAAGCCATATTTTATCGTCACTAATACGCGTGCGCACACCTTGCCCAGAATGCGGTAACCACCAATGTTGTACATCACCTTGAATGAACTGACGCCCTGCTGCACGGATAATATGCGCCCGACTCAGTGCGGGCGATGCAAAGGTAAGTGCCAGTGAATCTTGTAATTGATCGCGAAATCCATACGCGCCACTTGATTGGTAAAAAGCAGAACGCGCCCACATCCTACAGGCAATTGTTTGATATAACAGCCAGCCATTAAGCATGATATCCATTGCTCTATCGGGTGTTTTAACTTGCACAGCGTGTAACGTTTTATGCCAGTGTGAGGTGACTTCATCAAATACGCTATTTAAGTCTATTTTGCGATATCGACTGATCAATTCGCTTGCTTCTTGAGCTGATGCGCATTGACCAATAAAAGCAACAATTTCTTTTGACTCTCCAGGTGCTAATTCAATCACGCACTGCTGCGCTGTACAGGGGTCGTGACCCGCCCCTAACTTTTTAGATAGCGGCGTATTACACAGAAGTGCCGCAGGTGAACTCATGTTGCCATTACACCCTAAAAACTCAGTACGATCGCTTGTCCACTGGGTTTGCATAGCATTTAAATCGGTAAAGGCCACGCGATTGCCAAACGCTGTATTCCACCGATTTTGTATAAAAATAGCGTTCGTTTTGGCATCAAGCTCACAGGTGATCGATGCCGCAGACTCACTTCGGTTAATACCCAGCACCCATTCGGTATAATGTGTAATACGTAAACGTCGTCGCGACGATGATTTATTGTGCAAGGTTAAGCGCGAAATTTTTATTGGATCATCCAGCGGCACATACTGTAATAATGATAAGGACAGTTTATCGGCTTGGTGTTCAAACCGACTATAACCAAACCCATGGTGAGTAATAAAAGCGTCTTGATTAGTAGCATGATGCTTTAAAGGCGATGCTGTCGCGGTAAATAATTGAAAGGTGTCTTCATCACGAATGTATATGGCTTCTCCTGAAGGGTTTGACACAGGATCGTTACTCCACGGGGTTAATTTGTTTTCGCGACTGTTTTCAGACCAAGTATACCCACCCCCTTCAGCTGCTACATGAAAACCAAACTGAGCATTAGCAATCACATTTATCCACGGCGCAGGGGTCGATAACCCTGATTTTAAAATAATGGTATATTGGCGACCATCATCCGAAAAACCACCAATCCCATTAAAAAATTCCAAACTATTTTTTAATAATGTCAGTAACACTTCCCCCGATACATTAGTGCTTGACGAGGCGAGTTTTAACCCTGGATGAGCTTGCCTATTCCATACATGAGGCTTGGGAATAAAAGCCAGTTGTTCGGCGATTGTTCCTCGATGCGCAATCAGCACCACTCTGGCAATTGATTTTAATAACTCAGCGGCCTGCACTGTAATTAAATCCGCACGTAAAATATGGACCGTGCCTTGTACTGATTGAGTATCAAAGCCTGCGTTAAAATTATCACTGGGCTGAATACTTCGTACTGCGGTTTCTAATACTGTTTGTAGTTCTTGTCTGTAGGAACCCGCATGTTCGTTAATAATTACAATATCAACATGAAGGCATTTCATCCGCCAGTATTCTTGAGCGCGCAGTAATTGTTTAACCTGCGGGATATCTTGCACATCATCAATATGCATCAATACAATCGGTAAATCACCGGAAACGGAATAAGTCCAGAGCATTGATTGACTCTCGACCCCTCGCTGAATAACAGCCTCGGGCGCTCTAAAACGTAAATCTGCATATAAAATCGGTGCCGATAAATGCTGAAAATCTGCCGCCTCCGATGCACTAATAGCAAAATGCCTCAGTTGAACTTGCGCTTGAGTCCAGGCTAACGTTTTTGCACGTTCATATGCATTTCGATCATGATGACGGTCAATTAAATCAATTAACTGCGCTTTAGAAGAAGCGACCATCGTCCAAAATGCAACGCGAACAACGTCTCCACTTTTAACATGTACGCGACAACGCAGTGAAAAAATAGGATCAAGCACAGTGCCCACTGAATTAGACAACGCTTTACTGGAGTATTCATACTCATTTATAGCGCTGTTTTTTGCTGTTTGCCGTGCGCCATGATGTGTAAGTGCCGTGGCGTCGGCCAATGTATTACCTCGACCAATAAATAGTGCTCTGTCGGTTTCATATTGCACTGGCTCACACACTTCGCCCTCAACAACAGCAAAATGTGCCACCCAAATTTCAGGTTCGTGTTCTTCGCGTGTACGTCGGGTGGCAATTAACGCATTGTATTGTTCAAGATATTCGGTTTGCACAAACATTTTGTTAAATGCCGGGTGTGCATTATCTGCTTTAGCGCTACTTAGTACTAATTCAAAATAGGAGGTTAACTCTATATCACGTTCATTATGGCCATTATTATTTAATGATACACGCCGCACTTCGCTGTCATCTTCACCAGAGACTAAAATGTCGGTGATGGTGGTAAAAGATGCATCATGATGTATAAATTGTGCGTGGTCTTCTGCAAATTCTGCACTAGTATGATGCCCTTCACAGCCAAGCGGTTGAGCGCCATTCGTCCATAACTTACCGCTGTTAATATCTTTTAAAAAAATAAAACTGCCGTAATTATTACAGGTAACATCCTCTTGCCAGCGCGTAATGGCAGTATCGCGCCAATGACTATACCCTGCACCGGTTGGCGTTAACATCACACTATAATGACCATTAGATAAAATATGCGTCATAGGTGGCCCCTGTTCTGCAGTATTTAAATACCGCACTTTGGGCGTGTTTGAGTTAAGTAATGAAGACGATACGTTTACTTTTTCAGCGCGCGGATGACTGGTTGATACGTCCCTTGGCACCCGCTCTTGCAATAATAACTCACAGGCTTTGATCATTGGCTCTTGATGAAAACGCTGTCTAAATTGGCTGTTATTTAAGGTATTAGCGATAGACACTATGGTCATGCCTTGATGATGAGCCATATAGCTTTTAACTAGCGCGAATGTGCTTTCTAACGGCAGCCTTGAAGGGGTAAAATCTAGCGCTTCATAAAAACCAAAACGCGCACAGGCGCCCATCTCATTTAAACGCTTAAAATTATCAACTGCCGCTTGTGGATTGACCATGGCAGCTAACCCGGTTGCATAAGGTGCAATCACGGTGTTATCTGCCAAGCCCCGTTTTAAACCCAGTCCTGGTACGCCAAAATTTGAATATTGATAGGTAAATTCAATATCTCGTGCGTTATACCCCGACTCAGAGATACCCCACGGAATGCCTAACTTATCTGCATACTCTTGCTGGCATTTTACAATTAATTGGTTTGTTTGCGCTAATAAACTACCCGCTGGTGCGCGCATAATTAACGAAGGCATTAAATACTCAAACATAGAGCCAGACCACGAAATAAGCGCGGAGCCTCTGCCCATCGGCGTGGATGTACGCCCAAGTCTAAACCAGTGTTTGGTGGCAATATCGCCTTTGGCAATAGCGAATAAACTCGCTAAACGTGCTTCTGAGGCTAATAAATCATAACAGCTGGTTTCTAATGAGTTTTCAGTTAACGAAAAACCAATCGCTAGTAGCTTTCGCTGCGGGTCAACCAAAAAGCTAAAATCCATGGCCATGGCCATTGTTCTGGCTGCATTACTGAGGGTTGTTATTCGTGTATCAAGCTCATTCGTTTGTTGCTCACAAAGTGCATTATCAATTTGTTGCTGCATCAGTAGATTACTTAAAGCGTTAAGCCAATAAAATAAATCTATGGGTGCTTCAGCTGCAGCTTTGTGATGTTTTTCCTGTGTAATTTGCCCTGATAACTCAACGGCTAAATGAGTGGCTTGATGAGTTAAGGTGATTAATGATGGTAACTCTGACTCGAGGGTTTGCGCGCTCACTATGGCGTTTTCTATATCATCAATCAATGTCATTAACTGCGTTTTAAGATCAGGGTCTGCTAATACGCTAACCTGCGAAGCCTGCGGCTCTGTTGGCATTATTAGTTTATTAGAGATAAGTGCTTGGCGTGCCAGTTGAATATTATCGAGTAATCCAGCACGTATATAGTCACTTGCAGGCGTTACTTTTAGTTCATCGCAACTATTGGCCAAGGTGATTAAGTGCCCAGCCAAATTACCACTGTCTACTGATGAAACATACTCTGGTAAAAGCGGCATTAATGTTTGCGTATCGTACCAATTAAACAAATGGCCTTTGTGTTTAATCAGTTTATGCAGTGTGATAAAGGTCGCTTCTAGTCGCTCGATTGTCTCTACTCGCCCTGCCCAGCCAAAATCACGCGCGGCAATACACGATAATAAATAAAGCCCAATATTGGTCGGCGAGGTTCTATGAGCAATAACCGCTTTTGGTTGTTCTTGAAAGTTATCGGGCGGCAGCATGTTGTCAGAGACGCTCACGAAGGTTTCAAAATAACGCCATGTTCGTCGCGCGGTATGGCGCAATAGGGTTTCATTTTCGCTTAATTTTTTAATGTGTATTAACGCTGGAGCTCGACTTACCCAATAAGCAATTGCAGGCGCCAAAAACCATGTAATAGCAAAAGGCAGCGCTATAACCCAAATTGCAGGATTAAGTATCAGTACTCCACTCAAAATTACCGTTACCATTAATAGGCTGGGCAACATGGTGCGATAAAACCCCCAAAATCCTAGCCGTGACTCACTGCTGCAATGTGCAGCGGTGGTCCATTCAAGGCAATTTTTGTGAGTGATTAATAAGCGCGATAAGCTACGCATAATTGCATCAATGGTTCGCCAACTCTGATCGGCTAAAAATACTATAGATAAAAGTGTTTGGTTTAATGCCAGTTGTAAATCTTCTAGCCATCGGCGTAAATGGCTTTGCGGATCAATACCTGAATGATGGGGAATGATTGAAAATAAACAAAAAATAAACGATGGAATTGCAATACTGCTAAGTAATAACATGGTACTTATCATAGCTAAAGGGAATGGCAGCAGCCAACATGATCCAAATGCGAGTATCGTTGCGGGTGCGACGAGTGAGCGACGTAGGTTATCAACAAGTTTTAATCGTCCTAAATAATTAACCGCTCTTTTATCGGAAAATTTACTAAAAATCCAAGGTAGTAATTGCCAATCGCCACGTATCCACCGGTGCTGACGTTTTTGCGCTTCATCGTAACGGGCAGGAAACTCCTCAACAACTTCAATATCAGAAACCAACCCTGCTCGCGCAAAAATGCCCTCAAATAAATCATGGCTAAGCATGGTATTTTCAGCCACGCGGTTACCCTGTGTGGCATTAAAGGTATCGACATCATAAATGCCTTTACCAGTAAATGATCCCTCGCCAAATAAATCTTGATACACATCGGATACCGCCGCCGTATATGGGTCAATGCCACCGGGGGCTGAAAATGTACGCTGATAAATAGACCCTTCGCTACCAATTGAGAGTGAAGGAGTCACCCGTGGCTGTAAAATACCGTAACCGGCCACTACACGTTGCTTATTGCTATCAAACCGAGGGCGGTTTAATGGGTGAGCCATTTTACCAATTAGCCTTAATGCACTTTCGCGAGGTAATCGGGTATCCCCATCGAGTGTGATCACATAGCGCACTCCTTCGGGGACATTTGGCTGTACGCCATTAACCGCAATATAACTGGTATCGGTTGCCCCGCGTAATAAGCGGTTTAGCTCTTGAAGCTTGCCACGTTTTCGCTCCCACCCCATCCATGTATTTTCTTGCGCATTAAATAAACGCTTGCGATGTAACAGTAAAAACCGCGCACTGTTTTCTCCCTTGGTGTATTGCTCATTTAACGCCTTTATTTTATTGCTTACTAAGGTGAGTAAAACCTCATCGCTAGCCAGGCTTTGTTGCTCGGCATCTAAGCCATCGGTGAGTAATGCAAAACTCACATCACCCTCAATACCGCTTAAATAATGCACTTCTAAGCGCTCTATTTGTTCAAGTAATTGCGCTTTGTTGGTTAGCAAGGTGGGGATCACTATTAATGTGCGCAGTGAGCTTGGCACACCCGATTTAAGCGCTAACGCAGGTAGTGTCATTGAGCCAAATTGCCACGTGACTAAGCGATTAACAATGGTAGTGGCGGCCTCGGTTGCCGGAATAAACCCAATGACAAACCATAAAATCAATTGTGTTGTGCTAAGCGTTAAAAATTCAGCATATAAAAATACGCTAGAGAGGATTACCAGTGCAAGCCCTGCCACTGATGCGATATAACCGGTTACTCCTAATCGAAGATGTAGGCGGCGCATAAACAAGCGTATGGTTGGCTTATAGTCTATTGATTTTTCAAAGCTTAGCCGGCCTTCTCCGATTAAATAGTTACCGGGCTCTTGTATACGCGTACGTTCTATTTGTTGCTCTTCGCCTAAACAATCGCTAGGGGTAGCTGCACTTTGTTTAGCCATTTCAATGACTCGTTTAGCAATTTCAACTTCATCATAGTTGCATCCACGTGCAAGTTGTTCAACGGCACTTCGATAAAGGCTGCGCGTAGCAAAATCCATGGCACTAAATAGCGTATTTTGATTCAACTGTTGATCAACTAAACTCACCGCTTCAAATAAATCCGCCCAATCAATATCAGAGATCAAACGCATACTGGTGATCACATTGCGTATACTGACGTTAGAAGCACCTTGGCGCTGCTGTTCAAGCTTAACAATTTTGTCTATTGTTAGCTGCTGCTTTGACAAACGCAGTGTTAACCATTCAAGTGCAGGGGTTGTTTTGGGGTCTTGATCTCGTAACCGTTTTGCAAGTTGTGATGCAAATACTAATGAGAGGGGTTGGGTTGAGCGGTTTTGTATTTCGGCTTGAAACGTTGCTTGTGTACTTTGCGTCTCTAATAATGTTTGTGTTAGCCGATCAGCTTCTTCTCGTTGCGCCCTACCGAATGAAATTTGATCGGCTAATCTACGCAGGTTTTCAATTAAAACAATCCGCAGGGTGATTGCCACAGCCCATAATTCACCAATGGTTAATGGTTGCACCTTTTGATAGGCACGAATAAAGCGGATCAGACTCTCTTGTTCAACTAAGCTATCGGTATGGGCTACATAAGCCCAAGCTAAACCAAACACACGTGGGTAGCCCTTAAATGGGCCGTTCAATAGTTTAGGAAGTTGGCGGTAGTAATGCGCGGGTAAGTCGTCGCGAACTTCGCGTATTTGCTGCTCTACAAGGTGGTAATTATCCAATAACCATTCTGCAGCAGGCACAACAACACTGCCTCGTGCTATCTCTGCGGCGCTATCTTGATACGCATTTAATAAAGCAGTCGCGTTTTCATCAACCCGTTTTCGCAAACACATGACCCTAGGAGCATGCTTGGCAACTTGCTGTGCTTTTGCCAAACTGGTTGCGTGTTTTTCAAGACGCTCCACCCCAAATAATTCTTCTCGAACTGGATCTGTGCTGCTCCAAAGAGGGTCACACTTTTTACGCCTAAATATTAAATCCAATATAGATTGCATAATACTCTTACCCTGAGTGCATTTATGATATTTTTATAAAAACAATGTGTTACGCCAAAACAATCGGCTCATATAAACAGTCTTGCTTGATGAGTGATTAGCAGCGTAAATCGAGGAGTAAGATGCTAGCTTACGTATTCCATCCTATCGGTTTGAGTGACAAACAGTCTGTTCGATAGCATACATAGTCATGCAAATTAAGGAGAGTGATGCCAAGACGGCGAAAGGCCTAAACTAAAGTTAGGCCTTTAAATAAATTAGAATTTAAAAAAGGAGAGTTAGGGGTTTTTCATATAAGGCAGTAAACGGTCGGTCTCTGTTTTTACTACTTCATAGCATTCGCAGCTTAGCTCTTCTAGCCTTTTCCTATTAAGTACCGTGATATGACCTCGCTGATAATGAATTACGCCTAGTTTTTGTAATTTTCCTGCTGCTTCGGTTACCCCTTCGCGACGTACACCTAACATGTTAGCAATAAGCTCTTGGGTCATGGTTAGGTGATTATCAGGTAAGCGATCTAAAGAGAGTAACAGCCAACGACAAAGCTGCTGATCAATTGAATGATGGCGATTACATACTGCTGTTTGCGCCATTTGAGTGATCAGTGATTGAGTATAACGCAGCATAAGATCGAGTAATTTACCATGGCGGTTAAATTCTTCAGTTAATCGACACCCTTTAAGACGATAAGCACTGCCAGCACTTTGTACGATGGCTCGACTAGAAGTACTCCCGCCTCCCATAAATAATGCAATGCCGATAACACCTTCATTACCCACTACGGATATCTCTGCTGAGGAGCCGTTTTCCATCACGTACAACAAAGATACAATTGCATCGATAGGAAAATACACATGGGCGAGCTTATTTCCAGGCTCGTATAACACCTTGCCCAAAGGTAACGGGACTATTTCTATGTATGGAAAGATCCTCTCTTGCACATCTTGTGGCAAGGCAGCCAATAAATGATTTTTTAAATACGTGTCGGTTGTATGGGGTAGCTCATGCATGATCTTATATTCCTTGAGATCAAAACGCATCTCCTTTAAGGGCAAACTGTATTGTTATGTAAAATAACCGTTATACAGCTCACTTAAATTTTGTTTAAAACGAGTAACAACACAGTTGCTGTATTATCTTCGCTTTATGATTGCAGCATAAAACTATTTACTGCTTTTCTCGGTTTAATGAAACGAGTCAATTAAGCAGTGCTTTTATAACCATTATTGCCCTCCTTTAACGCTGCTCGCTTTTTAACCACATTGCAAGCTTTTTATATTTAATAAGTAGCTAGTCGTTGGCTATCCATTAGGATTTGATTTTTTTAGTGCTAAAAAACTGGCGACAATATCAAATAGCTCTTCATCAATACTCGATTGACGTAAGCGATTATAGGTTTGACTTAATTTTTCTTTTAATTCTTCTATGTTGGTTTGTGCTCGTTGCATTGCGGCTAACCGGCTACTGTTTTCGCTTGCTAATGATTCAGCGCAGGCGCGGTACAAACTTACAAATAGATACTCTCTAATTAGGCAACGAAACGTGTATTGGTGATTAGGTAAAGTTTGCGGTAAGTTATTTGTTGGCCAGTGCACGTTGGCTAAATTTGTTTGCCAACTTTGGTGTATAGGTAAAAGCTGTTCGCACACAGGCTGATAAAGTGCGCCCTTTTGTGGGTGATGATGGCACACATAAACATGCCCCAATTCGCCCTGTTCGCGTAATGCATCTATTTGCATCAATATTTGCCCCACCAGCACACTAACAGTATCAATGGTATTTGGTAAGCTAAAGTTACTTTTCACATTAAGCTTTGCCTGAATTAACCGCGCTTGAACACGCTCGCCTACAGTAAAGAGTATTTTTTCACCGTGAATCGTTTTGAGCTTTTTAACTACAAACTCACTCATTATATCGTTAAATTGGCCAACCAACCCTTGATCTGAACCAAACACAATAACACCCGTTAATAAACATGGGACTTTATTGTCGGGCGTATTATTTGGCTGTTTTAGTAAACATGCTGTTAAACCCAGTTGGACCGTACGGTAATAATCATCTAATGCGGCAACGGCATTTTCGTACTGACTAATATTTGATGACGCCATGGTTTTCATGCTGCGAACAACTCCACCTAAGTCATCCGCATTGGTTATTTTATGGCGAAGACTAACCATGTTTTCACTCATAATGGTTACCCATCCTCGTGTGAAGATTTAGTAGCGCTGAAATCACTCAGCACCTCTTTGGCAAGGCTTACTATTAAGGCCAGATCAGTGTCTTTTATAGACTCAGTACTGCTTAGGCGAGCAGCCACCTCATGGGGTAAATCCACGACCGCGTTCGCGACTAACATTTGCGCTTTGGCCATCTGCACTAAAGAAATAGCATCAAATAAATTATTTTTTAATGCCAGTAAAATGGCAACTTGCGCAAGCATGCTCACATGAGTAAATTCACTTTGTATTAAACAGGCTCGAATGCGTAACCCATGTTCAATAATTTTTTGCGTATCATCATCAAGACGAGCGCCAAAACGCGCAAAGTTCTCAAGCTCTTCAAACTGGGCATAAGCAAGTTTTAGCTCGCCCGCCACACGTTGGTATACTTTTTTTTGTGCTTTGGCCCCTACACGAGAGACTGACTTAGAAACATCAATGGCGGGCAATACCCCTAGTTCAAATAACGTGGGCGATAAATATATTTGCCCATCCGTAATCGATATTAAGTTAGTAGGGATATAGGCGGAAATATCCTGCTCTTGAGTTTCTATGATCGGCAAAGCCGTTAATGACCCCCCTCCTAAAGAGGCACACAAATGTGTAGAGCGCTCTAATAAACGTGAATGTATGTAAAAAATATCACCCGGAAAAGCTTCTCGCCCGGGGGGGCGCCCTAATAATAAAGACAGCTCTCGGTAAGCTCGGGCATGATGAGTTAAATCATCATAAACAATTAATACATCTCGTCCTTGATTCATAAAATACTCAGCCACACTCGTAGCTGCATATGGGGCAATATAAGCCAGGCCTGGCGGTGCATTGCCTTGGGTAACCATGACGATGGTATACGCTAACGCATCGTGCTTTTTGAGCTGAGCAATCACTTTGGCAACCCCCGACGCTCGTTGACCGATTGCACAATAAACGCAAATAACATTTTGGCCTTTTTGATTCAAAATAGTATCGAGTGCAATCGCTGTTTTACCGGTTTGTCGGTCTCCTAAAATAAGCTCTCTTTGGCCCAAGCCAATAGGAATAAGTGCATCAATTACTTTAATCCCTGTTTGCAATGGCATGGTTACCGGCGCACGCTCCATAATCGCCGCAGATGGATGCTCTATTGGGTAACGCTGCTCAGCAGCTAAACTTTCTTTACCATCTAAAACCTCACCAAGAGGATTAATAATACGACCAATTAAGCTCTCACCTACTGGTACATCAACCACACGCATTGCACGATTAACTTCATCACCGGCTTTTAAGTGCCAGTAATCGCCTAATAGCACGGCATCAACACTATGCTCGTCAATGTTAAAAGCAATACCTACAATCCCTTTGGGAAACAGTAATACTTCTTCAAAACCGACATTCGGTAGGCCTGAAATTTTTGCAACGCCGGTTGCAATACTCATAATGGTGCCAATTTCATTAATTTGCAGTGCTTGAGAGGATAAGTGGCGCACATGTTTTAGTGCAGCAAAAGCCTCATCAAACGAGCCATTTAGCCAATTATGTATGGGGTTCATTTGATTTTTTCTCAGAGGCAGAAACATCAGCGTTATTTGATGGCTTATGATGACTCGTCGTTTGAGATAAGCCTTGCTCGATATTTTTAACCATCGCATTAAGATACTCTTCTATGCTCCATGCAATTTTATAACCCTGAGCGGCCAGCTCAATACCGCACAGTAACTCAGAGTCATCCACGTATTGTATGACAAGAGAGTTATTATTAAAGCGCGCTTTCAGTGCTTTAGTTAATCGTGATTTTTGCTCTGCTGGCACTACAAAAGCGGTTTTAATCACCATTGGCTGCTCTAAAGCAGTGAAAGTATCGAATAGAGGTTCATCTGATGATATTAAATGCTCAATAAACAAACGCGTTATTTGTGTTTCCAATGTGTCATTGGCTATTTCAGCCAGTACCTTACGAGCAATAGCAAATACTTCATGTTGAGTGCGCAAAACAAGTGTTTGCTTTAAGTTAGCTTGTTCATTTTTAAGCGCGTTAGTTTGCCTATCACGCTGCGCTTTAACTTGCGCTTGCATTTTAGTTAACAGCTCAGTGCGCTGCGTGTTTATCTCTTGCGTTAACTGCGCTAAACGCTCTGTGCGTTGTTGCTCAAACAGCGTGTTTTTATTAACGTAATCATCAAAAATGTCTTCTGCTTGTTGTTTTTTATTACTGGCATCATTGAGCTCTTTAGCAATATGCTGCTCTCTGGCATCAAGCGCGTTGAGGATCGGTTGATATAAAAAGCGTTTTAGTAATGCAATAAGAATCAAAAAGTTGATAACTTGTGCGGTCACCGTGAACCAGTCAATTAACATCGCTTATTGCCCAGCGACTTGAGTCATTGCAAAACTCCAAAACGGATTGGCAAACAGTAAAATCATCGCGACCACAAAACAGTAAATTGCGGTTGACTCAATCATAGCTAACCCGACAAATAAGGTACGCGTTATTGTTGGCGATGCGTCAGGTTGCTGTGCCAGTGCAGAAAGAGCAACCGCAACGGCTTTACCTTCACCAAGAGAAGGACCTAAAACCCCAAGAGCAATGGTTAAGCCCGCTGTTACAATAGAAACAACGGCAATTAAAGTTAAACTATCCATATTACAATCCTCATTATTTGATAAATAAACACCGCTTTTAAACATCATGTTTTGGGTGGCGGTTGTGCTTTAGCAGGCTGTTTACGTATTGCCGCACTAATGTAAACACTGGCTAAAATAAAAAAGATATAGGCTTGAACTATGCCCATCAGTAACCCTAAGGCGGTCATAACAATGGGAAATAACAAAGGCGTAACGCTAAGTAAAATAGCAACGATCATCGCGCCACTCATCATATTGCCAAATAAACGAACGGCTAATGCCAAAGTGCGCGACACCTCACTAATAATATTAAAGGGCAGCATAATGAATGTTGGTTTGATATAACTACGAAAGTATTTACGTATTCCGCGTTGCCGGATCCCAAAAAACGGCACCGATACAAAAACAAACAAGGCTAAAGCAACCGTACTTGATAAAGACCCTGTTGGTGGCTCAAACCCAGGAATAATGGTGCATAATGCAGACATCGCAATAAATAAAAATAAGGTACCTAAAAAGCCGATATATTTACGCGCATCTTTTAACCCCACCTCTTCTATTTGTTTTATGATTGCGAGCACCACTATTTCTACTATATTTTGCCAATGAGCGCGCTGCATCCCCATAGATAGTTTTCGGGTGATGATTATCGAGCCCATAACTAAAATCAGCATCACCGCCCATGTAAACACAAGCGTTGCATTGAGCTTAATAAAGCCCATTTGCCAATAAATGATTTGATCCGGACTAAGGCGCATAGCGAATATTATTTTTAGCCGGTTGGCTAGACTGTAAATGCACTATAAAACCCGTTGCAATGATTCGAATAGCAATAAAGCCTAGTAGCAGCGCACTTAACCTAAGCCAGCTATTATCTAACATTAAGTAAATACCCAAAATAACGGTGCTTGATCTAATTGCAAAGCTACATGCAAAAAGTAACACGGGGTATTTACTTGTCGGTAATTTGACTAAGGTCCACCATAATCCACTAAAAAAAACGATGCCTAATAATGCGCCACTTAAAAGCGCCGTTAATAATTCAAACAAGACACTGCTTAAATAAATCATGCTGTTAGCTATCCTTATGGTCATGAATATGTTTATTTTCTTTATCTAACCAGCGCCAAGCATTAAAGCAGCCTAAGCATAAGCCAACCACGAGTAGAATAAGTGTCCAGTAATGTTCACTGGGGTAGCGTTCATCAATCCAAAGCCCAATTGCAATGCCTACCATAGTAGGCAAAACCACCGACCAACCAATTAATCCCATCATGCCCAAACCAGACCATACGGTTTTAGACACATAATCTTGGACACTGATTTTACGTAAGGCAACTTTTCTGATTTGCCGAGTAAACGTTGATGTAGGGCGATTATTTTTGGTACTTTTTTTGTTGTTCACGCGAGCGCCTTATTTTTGATTAAACGTGGTTAATCCTCGAATGAATCGGCTTTCCATTTTTGCCAAAACCCTGCTTAATATTTTTTCTTGTTCGTTTTGCTGTAAAAACTGTTTATTAACAGCACGTCGTAGCTGATGTAAATCCAAACCAGTCACAGCATTTCGAACTGAAATAAACACACGGTTGCCTGTTTTAACCAACATGCCTTCATCAATTGCAATGTATATATGCTGCGTATCATTAAGCTCACACTCTAATATGCTCGCTGATAACGCCATTACACAATCAAGCCGGTTCGCTAATATGCCAAAGGCACCGTAGCGGGTCATGGCGACAATATGTTTAACCTCAGCGTGCTGCGCAAAAACTTTGTATGGCAACAATATTTTTAATGACATACTTGATGAGAACATTTTAATCACCTCTAGTTTTAGTGTTTTACCTTTTTAAGTGCTTCATCAATCTTGCCAATCATGTAAAGCGCACTCTCGGGATACTCTTTAAATTCATCGTTTAAAATACGCTCACAGCCATCTAAAGCATCGTCAAGAGAAACTGACTTACCAGGCACACCTGTAAATTGCTCTGTTGTAAAAAAAGGCTGGGTTAAAAAGCGCTCAAGTCTGCGAGCACGATCAACTATATTGTGATCGCCCACAGACAGCTGCTCTATTCCGAGCATAGCTATAATGTCTTTAAGTTCAGCGTATTGTGCTAAGGTCTGCCGTATTTTTTGCGCTATGTCATAATGTTTTTTGCCAATGGTACTTACCGCCGCCATTTTAGAGCTCGACTGCAAAGGCTCGATTGCGGGGAAAAGCCCTTCACTTGCACGTTGGCGCGATAACACAATAGATGCGGATAAGTGAGAAAAAGTATGGACGGCAGCCGGATCAGTAAAGTCATCTGCGGGGACATACACAGCCTGAATTGAGGTAATAGCCCCACTCCCCGTATTTGCTATTCGCTCTTCGAGTTGCGATAGCTCTGTTCCCATTGTGGGTTGATACCCTAATCGAGCTGGCATCTGCCCTAATAGTCCTGAAACTTCCATCCCTGCTTGAATAAACCTAAATATGTTATCCATAAGCAATAACACATCGCGATGCTCATCATCACGAAAGTATTCCGCCATGGTTAACGCCGCATGCCCTACTCGAAATCGGGCTCCGGGCGGCTCATTCATTTGGCCAAATACCATAATCATGTTTTGTAACACCCCAGCCTCTTTCATTTCACGGTAGAGCTCTTCGCCTTCACGGCAACGCTCGCCAATCCCACAAAATAGGCTTACACCATTATACTGACCGACCATATTGTGTATCATTTCAGTCAGCAGTACGGTTTTACCAACGCCAGCACCACCAAATAAGCCCGCTTTTCCGCCACGCTCTAAAGGCATTAAAACATCAATAATTTTAATACCCGTTTCAAATATTTCTGTTTTAGTTGAACGCTCAGCTAAAGCGGGAGGTAAGTTATGCACACTGCGCCATTGGGTGTCATCTGGCAAAGCCGCGCCACCATCAATAGGGTTACCAAATACATCAAACATCCGCGATAAGGTTTTTTTTCCTACGGGTGTTGTGAGTGTTTTTCCCGTATTTAATACCGACATGCCACGGGCTAAGCCTTGTGTGGGTGTCAGTGCAATACCGCGTACTCGCCAAGCGGTTAATTGCGAGAATACCTCAACGGCAATTTCATTCTCTTTACCACAGCGCAAAAGAGTACGAATTGCTGGCAAGTGATATTCAAAATGAATATCAATCACGCTGCCACGCACAGACACAATTTTACCGGTGCCCTGTTCAAGGTGATTAGCAAGCTCTGTACTACTTTGCTCGGTGTGTTTTACAGAAGAGCCTGTCATTGCGTCGATCTCCATATACATAAAAACAGATTGCGTGTGCTAATTTACCGTATCGCTAATCGGTACTGAGTTCCGCCTTAATACGCAGGTATTCATCATGGTCAATATCGCCTTGTGCATAGCGTTCTTTAACTATCTCTAAAGCGGTTTTATGCTGTTGTAAAACAGCGCGTTTATTTGAGCGATAGCTATATCCCCAATGGCCAATAGATGAGATAAGTAGAAAAAAGATCCCAAACCATAAAAACCAACCCCAACCAAAGTACCAATCATTCCAATAACCATGTGACATCATAAATAACCTCTTGGATGAAACGCAGCACGATAAAAATCAACGTACTATAGTGTATAGATAAATAATTTAGGCTCTTAAAAATACGGCGTCTGTTCGCTAGCGAACGTTTGTGAGGTTTTTTAAAAAATAGCGATGACTAATGACGAACAACTCGCCTTTTTGTGCTGGTAATACAGCAGATTGAAGATTTTAGAAAAGAGTAATTTATTTTGTAACTCAACGGATTAACTTGCGCACTATTTTAGTCAGCGTTAAGCTGCTTCTTTATTAGAACAATTATATTTAAACGCACATTTAGAGTTATTAAATATATTCAGAGCAAAGGCTTACTATGAATAACAGTACCTACCCTATTGGCAACCCTGGTGAAAAGTGGAATAACAATCATAAACTCCAATGGCTTGAAGCCCAGAAAATTAAACGTAGTTATAACGATGAAGTATTAACGCTAATTAATGAGCTAAAAGATACGCTTGTTGTAGAGCAATATGGTGAACTTAATTATGCTCAAAACAGTTACCCTTTGTTTGCATTAAAAACCCAACACTTTGATAAAAATAAACACACAGTGCTAATCACTGGCGGCGTACACGGCTACGAAACCAGTGGAGTACATGGTGCGTTAAGGTTTGCAAAAACATTGGCAACTCAATACGCAGAGAAATTTAATCTGGTGATTACTCCCTGCATTAGCCCATGGGGTTATGAAACAATAAACCGCTGGAACCCAGAGGCAATTGATCCAAACCGTTCTTTTTATGAAGGCAGCCCAGCGCAAGAATCTGCATTGGTAATGAATTATGTGCAATCTTTAAATACTGATTTAATCGCGCATATCGATTTACATGAAACCACTGATTCAGATAACAGTGAATTTCGCCCTGCACTTGCAGCGCGCGAAGGTAAAGTAAATACTAATTGGAATATTCCAGACGGTTTTTATTTAGTCGCTGACAGCAACAAACCAGAGCCTGCTTTTCAAAAAGCTATTATTGAATGTGTTGAAAAGGTCACACACATAGCTCCAAGCGATGAAAATAAACAATTAATTGGTGTACCTCAAGAACAATTTGGGGTAATAAACTATGCAGCAAAAGAGTTAGGTTTATGCATGGGGTTATCTGATGCGACCTACGTTACAACCACGGAAGTTTACCCAGATAGTGCAACGGCCAACCCTGAAGAGTGCATATTAGCGCAAGTTGCGGCAATTTCGGGTGCGTTGGACTACATTATTAATAAGTAATAGTTATGGTATTCATCAGCACATAGTAAGGTGCAGACAAAGGAGCGGCTATTGGAATTTAAAAATAATTACGGCAGTTACAGTTTTTATGTTGAGGGAAATATTGTTATTGCCCAATTTAAAGGCAACTTAAACCCTGAGTTATTAAATCACTTTAAAGCCGCTCTGTTAGACACCATTGCAACGTTTAAACATCAACCTTGGGGCTATATTAGCCATTCGCCCGACGTTGTGGCCGCCACCCCTGACGCTGAAAAAAATATGATCGATGTTAGCCAAACAATGGGGATAAATAATTGCATAATGAGTGCCTTTATACTCACCTCTCCCATTGCCATAAGGCAACTACAACGTATTATGCACAGCTCAGGTCGTGACGCTCATTTACAAGATTGCTTATTTGATGACTTGCCAAGCGCTAAGGCATTTATAAAAAGTCAGCTTACCTCAGCCGAGTAAATCAATGACACGACCGAGGTATAGTCAACGAAAAACCGAATGGGCTAGTTTTTATAAAACTGACTCTCTTTAGTAATTGAAATGCTATTGTCCTCTTGTGCGGTAATTTTAAACTGCAGCTTACTCACCTTCGTGGGTATATCATATCCATCGGCAGTAACCGTTACAGGAACACTTTTCATCAACCCTGGCTCTACCAACACAGCGTTAGGACTTTGCAAGCTCGCACCTTCTAACCCACTAATTGAAATAGAATAATGCAAAGGTTGCTGCGTTTTGTTAATGATGGTGAGTGTATAAGGGTTTTCGACTAACCCTTCATAATTTACCCGATACAGTGCGTTTCTGTCTCTAAGGACTGAGGCTTCGATAGGCGTACGTTGTAGCATCCAAGCAAACATAGAAATAATTAACAGCGCAGTTAAAGCGCCATAGCCCACTAACTTGAGCCTAAATGGATTAGTTTTTTGCCCCGCCATTTGCTTTTCACTGGCGTATTTAATTAAGCCTTTTTCGTAGCCAAACTTATCCATGGTATCGTTACAGGCATCAATACATAAGCCACAGTTAATACATTCATATTGCAGTCCATTGCGAATATCAATCCCAGCAGGACATACTTCAACACATAAGTTACAGTCTACACAGTCACCTAAATTAAGCGCTTTAGGATCGGCTTTACGTTTACGTGGACCGCGGTTTTCACCTCGTTCGCTATCATAGGTTACCACCAGCGTGTCTTTATCAAACATCACTGATTGAAAGCGCGAATACGGACACGCCACTGTACACATTTTTTCTCGTAAAAAACCTGCGTTGCCATAGGTACAAAATGCAAATAAAAACACCCAAAAACTGGTGATCCCAGACCATTCAAAATTAACCATTTCTAGGTATAAGGTTTTAGCTGGAATAAAATACGCTAAAAAAGAAGTGGCAGTTAAGAGTGAAATAACCAGCCATGCACTGTGCTTAGTAATTTTTTTACGCCACTTGGTAATATCCCATGGGCTTTTATCAAGCTTAATACGCTGGTTACGCGTCCCCTCAATACGTTGTTCCACCCAAGAGAACATCAACATCCAAATTGTTTGCGGGCAAGTATAGCCGCACCACACACGGCCAAGCCAATTGGTCACAAAAAATAACGCAAACGCCCCCACCATAAATAGCATGGCGAGAATCATAAAGTCTTGAGGTAGTAAGGTTAGGCCAAAAATAGTAAACTTTTGGGTGGCAACATCCAGTAAAACCGCTTGCTGACCGTTATATTGAATCCAAGGAATGGCGATAAAGCTGAGCATTAGCAGCCAACCTAAATTACGGCGTATACGCTGAAAAAACCCTTTTTGCTCGCGTATATAAATTGGCCCTTCTTCTTTGTAGGGCTTAATGATCATGTCTTCTTCTTTAATATCAAACTTCATGTTACTTACTTAATAGTGACGGGTATTAAGTACGATCTTGCAACTTTCAGACCACAGTGAAAGTTAGCTTAACTTATTGATATTAAATGATTATACACATAACACCAAAGCGAAAATTCGCGACATTTAACGACATACACGATATATCGCGAGTTAACGAGTACGATGCACTGCTAATTTTCGCATTTTTGAGCGAAGCGTACTCTCTGGTAAGCCCAACTTATTTGCCGCGCCTTGTTCGCCTGCAATTTTCCAGTTACATAACATCAGTACGGAGATAATATGCTGTCTTTGCGCCTCATCTAGTGTAAGCGTTGGGTTAACAGCACTCGCATCACCGGCTTTTAGCGGCTGACTTAACTGCAGTGTGGGTTGTGTAGATAAAATAGCTTCTCGCTCTAACACGTTTTGCAGCTCTCTGATATTGCCGGGCCAGTCATAGGCTTGTAGTTGCCTAATAGCTTTGTTACTTAACCCCTGTAATTGCTTACCTAGCCGCTTGTTTATTTGCACAATTAAGTTTTGACATAAATAAGGTATATCTTCTTTTCGCTCTTTTAGTGCTGGCACTTTGATAGGAAACACGTTTAAACGATAATATAAGTCCATTCTAAACAGCCCTGCTTGTACCATTTCCCACAAGTTACGATTGGTTGCAGCAATGATACGAATATCGACTTTTAGGGTTTGGCTGCCCCCTACTCGCTCAAATTCGCGCTCTTGTAATACTCGTAATAATTTACTTTGTGACTCTAACGGCAGCTCTGCCACTTCATCTAAAAATAAAGTGCCCTTATCAGCAAGTTCAAAACGCCCTTTACGTCGCTCATTTGCGCCGGTAAACGAGCCTCGTTCGTGTCCAAACAACTCCGATTCTAATAAGCTAGGGGTAAACGCCGCACAATTAACTTTTATAAACGCCTGCTCATTGCGCTTGCTTAATCTATGTAAGTTACGTGCCACCAGCTCTTTGCCAGTACCGTTTTCGCCAAGTATCAACACCGTACTGTCGGTTTCGCTCACTAACTGTATTTGCTGCAACATACGTTGAAATACATCACTGCGCCCTACTAGCCCTGAGTCTTGCCAATCTTGATTTAGCTCGGCAGTAAGGTAGTCGTTTTCATCTTTGAGCTGCTCGCTTAAATGCTTTACTTGCGCTAAAGCATCTTGGAGCGCGGTTTGGGTTCGCTGCTGCGCTGATATATCGCGAAAAACGGCCACGGCTCCGATAAGCTGGCTATTTTTATAAACGGGCGTGGAGGTATATTCAACAGCAAAGGCGCTGCCATCTTTACGCCAAAATACTTCGTTTTTAACCTCGCGGCGTTTACCATCAAACATGGTGCAGTAAATTTGGCATTCATCGGCAGGGTAAGGCGTGCCATCTGCATGACTGTGATGATGATATTGATGTATTTTTTTACCCAGCAATTCATCGGCTGTCCAACCCGTCATTCGCTCTGCCGCTGGATTTACAAACACCGCATTACCAGATAAATCAAATCCGTATATGCCCTCACCTACCGCATTAAGTAATAAAGTAGGATCGTTTAAAAAGTTTTTTATCATTGCAGACCTCGCGAAATATCGCGAGTATTATGCCAATTCTCTCTTGCTTTAGCACCTAGTAATGGCTAAATAATGCCTTAATATCTATTTTTGCTTCTAGCCGTGCTGCGATTAAATACAAGCCCGCTAGCTTACGGTGAATAAACAATGCATCAACAGGAGGCGTATGCCATTGCTGCGACTGTGCACTTAACTGCAAGCCAGCATCTTTAATATTGCTAGCAAGCGCGCTGTTTTTAAAATCAAACTCGCCGTGATAACGCAGTGGCTCGCAGGCCATTAAAAATAAATCAATCACTTTTTCTTTGTAATTGTCTTTGAGCGAATCTTTAAAATAGCCAATATCGGTGGCGGCATTGAGCACCCCCTCACGATCGTTATTACTACCAGCTTTAAATAAAGCTAGATAGGCATTACTTAGTGCTGGGGTAATTTCTCGTGTGGCACCAAAGTCAAATAATACTATTTTTTGTGATTCAGGTTGGTAATGAAAATTTGCAAAGTTAGGGTCGGTTTGGATTAAATTAAAGACAAACATTTCTTTAAAAAATAAATCAATCAGTTGCTCAGCAACCCGACTTCGCTCTGATTGTGGTAAATATGTAATGCCCTCTATCGGCTTGGCATCTACATACTCCATAGTTAGCACTTGCGCAGTACTGTGCTGAGGATACACGCTAGGGACTTTGAAATGCGCGTTATCTGCTAACAGGTTTTTGTAACGTGCTAAATACTCAGCTTCTCGAGTGTAGTCGGCCTCTGCTAATAGCTGTGCCTTGGCTTCTGCCACTAAGGGTTTAATATCCAGCTCTTTAGGTAATAACCGCGATAAGGTAAGTAAAGTGATCACGTTATCTACGTCACTCACCACACTTTTTGCGATTCCAGGGTATTGAATTTTAACTGCCAGCTGCGCGCCATTTTCTTTATAAGCTAAATGAACCTGGCCAATGGACGCCGCCGCAAACGGCCTAAGCTCAATATGAGAAAAACGCGATAACCAATCCTCTCCCCACTGCTCTTTTAAAACACTAACCAGTTGTTTGTGTGGCATCGGGTTAGCATCGGAGCGCAGTAAAGACAGCAATTGAGCAAGTTCGGGGGTTAGTAAGTCGCCAGCATCCATTGAAAGCAGCTGCCCAAGCTTCATTGCCGCACCGCGCAGGTGTGAGAGTTGAGTGGCTAGGTTTTCAATATTTTTAGGCTGAAGCAATAAGCTTTTATTATCCCAGCCTTTACCAGAAAGCGCACTTTTAGCCCCGCCCACTAACATATTCGTGGCGACGCCAGTGGCTAATGAGCCTAACTTTGCAAAACGTGAAAGTCGAGATGTGGGAACGGATCGCTCATTAGCCATAATTAACCTAATCTATTAATAATAAGGTCAACTAATACGTTTTATTACGCCTATTGGATCTAAATTATAACCGAGGGACTAGCTTAATAGCGCCTTCTACTACTTTTAAATCTAAAGGTAAATTACTTAATAATGCCATTTTAGGATCCTTCATATTTAACTTATAAACGGGGTTAACGGCTAAAAAAGCATTCATTACATCCATGGCCTCGTTATCCAGCACTTCTAAATTACCTTTAAAGCCACCGGCATCAATGCTTGAGTCGAGTAACTTAACATTACGTAAAAATACCGCTTTTTTCTCGCTGTCATAAAAAGGAGTGCCCTGTATTTGCAGCTTTAAGCGCACTGGGTACTTTAATGCAAAAGCATTAATCTCGGCGCTAGAATCTGCACCTAATAAAACATAATCACTATTATCTGGGCCAATATTAACGCTTAAATCATTCACATCAAACTGCACAGGTAAGCCCATCAGGCTAACTTTTTCACTTAATTTAGGTAACTGTTTATTTAGTAACGACTCAACCTCTGAATTTGTAAATGAATAAACCGAAATACCCTGCGTACTGTTACAGGCAGTTAAAAATAGTAGTGAAATAAAAACAAAAATTTTCATGCAAAACCCTATTGGTTAATCGTATAGGCAGTAAGTAACCATAACAAAAAGCCGCTTTAATAGCGGCTTTTTCATTTTAGTTGATAAAAGTGATTGCGCTTAATTTACAGCAAAAATAACTTTTAACCTTGCTAGTGTGTCAGCTGTGACTGAACCCTCGCTGAGTGCTAATAACTGCTTTAAATAATAATTTAAATCAGCGTGTTCGCCACGGTGCTTATCATCAAGCATAGCTACTTGCTCTACCATTCTTTGCGATGAGTTTTGCGAACTTACGCTCGCAAGTATTTCCATACGCGTTAACAGCTGCTCACAGCTCAATGCTGTTTTAACTGCACCATTAAATTGACTCGGGACTGGCTCGTTGTTCTCAAGTGCAACAAATAAAGCATCTAAATTAGCTTGCTCATTTTTAGCCGCTAAGCCTGTCAGCTTTTCATCTATGGCTGATAACAAAGCAGACACTTTAGGGGTTAACGATTTAAACTGTGTATACCCTTTAACTTTGGTTTGCAAGTCAAGTAATTGGGCTTTACCTTCTACACTATTTAATGCTGCTTCAAGCTCATTCAGCTCAGTTGTTGCCAGCTTATCTGACTCGCTTTGTTCGCGCTTTTGCTGTTCAAACTCTTCGCTTCGTTTAGTGAAAGTTGCATCATTAAACTGACGGAATTTTTGCCACAATGCGTTTTCAGCTTTTAAGCCTGCAAACCCTATGGTTTGCCACTGTTGCTGTAACTGTTTTAGCTGTTGACAAGCGTCTGCTAAATTATCGCTTTGTGATAATTGCTGTGCTTGTTCAACGAGCTCATTTTTAAGTGCGGCATTGCCTTTATGAAACGCGTTAAGTGACGCTACAACCTGTTGCTGCTCTGCCTTATAACGCTCGTTTAATACGCGGTATGTTTTCGGGTCAACTTTACCCACACTTCGCCATGCTTTTTGCAAACGGTTATAGTTGCTTTCTAGTTGTTTCCAATCTAAATCAGCCGTATCAGTTGCTTGTAAATGCAGTGCATGCATATCAGCAATCAATTGCTCGCGCTCTGCTTTTGCTGCCTCACGTTGCACTTCTTGCTCCGCGAAGTAGCTGCGACAAGGAGCAAATAAAAGCTCAATTTTTTCATCAAACTCGTTGCCCTGTTGTTTCTCTTGCTCTGTATCAAGGCGTCCAAGTTCATTCCAACGCTTGCGAAGTACTTTAACTTGATCAGCGCGCTGTTGCGGATCGCTACACGGCTCATCAACTAACGCTGTTACTTCTTCTAAAAGTGCTGCACGTTTTGGTGCGGCCGCATATTTTTGCCAATCTTTAGCATCGGCTAATTGCGCTTCTAGGTCTGCTTTTAAATTAACCAACGGTTGTTGATATTTTTCGGTCAATTCGTTAAATAGCTCTTCGAAGCCTTTAAATACACCAAATGCAACGTTAAAGCGCCCTTCTTCAATTAAACGTTTTACATCACGTGCCTTGCGTTTAGCTTGGCTTTGCGTTTTTTCAAGCGGCTTAGTGAGTTCGCTCATTGCGGCTAAAAATTGCTTTTTATGGCTGTTAAGCTGAGTTTTGAATGACGCTTGTAAATCAGTGCTAAGTACATTTAGGTGACTACGTGCAGTTTTAAATGTGTCATTGAACGCTGTTAACTGTTGATCGTAATCGCTAAGTTGCTCTGCAGGTTTTATTTCAATAAGCGTACTGTAGGCAATTTTATATTCTTTGATCGCCGCGGTTAGCTCAGGTAACTTGGCTACTTGTAAAAATAGTTGCTCAAGCTTATTAATCACTTGTTTTGATTGCTGATCAGCCATCAATTGCGTTTTATCTAGTGTGTCTTTTGCTTGTGCTACTTTTGCATTAAGCCAATCTTGCTGAATTTGCTCTGGGGTTTCTAATCCAAGTTGCAATGCATTTTCAATTTCTTCACTTAATGCTTCTAACGTAGCTAACGCTAACACTTGGCGCTGTTGCTGCGCTAAACGTTGCTGCTCTATTTCATGTTGCGCTTTTAATGTGGCAATGTGAGCATCAAGCTTATCGGTAATTGATATATATTTAGCATCAAGGGTTTTTACATGTTCTTCACTTAGCCATTTTAATTCAAGAGCTTGCCACTGCGCCATGAGTTCTGCAGCTTGTGGGTCAACAATGGCGTAGTCATTTTTATCACGCAATGCATTAAGCTTGGCTAAAATAACACGGGTTGCGTTTTCAACTTGCGATGGCATTTCAAGCGCTAAACGCTCGTTTTCAAGATGACTTTCTAGCGCAACTTTGGCTTCACCTTGAGCATGCTTTAACAGTGCTTTAGTTAACTGCTGAGTAATGACTAAATCAACTAACTGTTTTTGCAGCTCTTCGTTTGCTTCTTTAAAGGCTTTTTCAATCAGCTTTGGGTTAGCTAGGCGTTTTAATAGCTTAACTCTCACTTGCAGTTCTTTTTCAGCAAATGCTAGTTTTTCAAGGGTTTTAACCGGTGCAAAGCGTTCAATGTACTCATTTTTAATCTGCGCCGACAAGCTACTTTCACTGTTTAATACAGCCGATGAGATTTGTTGTTCAGCAACATCTTTCAATGCCTGATCTTGTTTGTAAGCTTTCCACCACAGTGGTAAGTCGTTTACTTTTTGCAGTGCTTTACGACGAATTTCAGCCGATGAGTCTTCAAGGGCTAAGGTGCTTAAAATTGTTACGTCACGTGCCACATCAAGTTTTTCAATCGCATCTAAACGAACTTGTTGCTTTGGGTGTTTCCATTTTGGTGTAAAAAGGTGTTTAAAGATCATTTTCACTGAACCTAGCTATTTCGTTATCTGATTTGAATTCTTTTTGTAGTTGCGCTTTGGTTTTTTGGATCATTTCTCCATTTGCACCAATGGTAAACTGCTCGTTTGATTGTGCTACTTTTGCTTGGTACAACATCACTAGTTGCACTGTTTGTTGCTTTTGCTCATCTGATAAAGGCGTGCCATCTGGCCACTTTCCCGTTGCAGCGCCATACTGTAAGCGCTCAAATAATTCTGGAGTAATATTCTGTACTAGGTTGTCAATATTCATGTCATTTTTTCTTTTTCAGAGTCACTAAAATAATACGGTTAATAAGGTACCAAATACAGCCAATGCCAATGGCCGAGGTATACGCATACCACTGAAGTGTTTTTTCTTGAGGTTGTAGGAAGTACAAACAAAAGAAGCCACCTAAAAATAAGATCAGCGCTAAAAAGGAGTGGTTCATAAACATTTGCTGCTTTTTAATTCGCTGCTCACGTTGAAGTTGTTGAACTTGCTCGGCATTTAATTCAGCAACGTTACTTTGGCAATGTGGACACTGCGAATGTTTATCTGAAATTGATTTTGCACATTTGGGGCAACGAATAATCGCCATACATCTCTCTCCATACTACGCATAAAAAAAGCGCCTTTCGGCGCTTTTCATTGTACTTGTTTTATTGCTCTTTGTCTTTTTTGAATTTAACCCAATAGATGATATTAGGTTATTGGGATCTGTTTATTCAGCGTCTTTAGATTGCTTTTCAAGGCGCTTTTCCCAGAAGGTAGCATTTTTAATCCCTAACTTAACGGGATCAAATGTGATTTGGCCACCTTTTTTCTTCTGGTCTTCATAATCACTCAAACATGTTAAGGCCGGTTTAGCGACAAAGAAAATGGCTAATATACCCAATATGTTGATCCACGCCATTAAGCCAACGCCTATGTCGCCAATAGTCCAAATATAACCGGAACTGTTAACCATGCCGTAGGCTACCATAAACATAATCATAAGTTTTACCACTACAAGCGGAATACTTCCTTTAAAGTAGCGATTTAAGTACGCGATATTTGTCTCAGCAATGAAGTAATAAGCCAGTATGGTGGTAAAAGCAAAGAAGAATAAAGCGATACCTACAAACGCTTCTCCAAAGCTACCGAATACACTAAACAACGCCATTTGGGTGAATGCTGCTGATCCCACTTCAGTTGCCGCATCCACATTTTGGATTATAAACTGCCCTTCTGGCAAAGTACCGACTACATTGTATTGCTGCGTTATTAAAATCATTAATGCCGTTGCTGTACATACAAAAAGTGTATCAACATAAACAGAAAAAGCTTGCACTAAACCTTGCTGTGCAGGGTGATCAACTTCTGCCGCAGCCGCAGCATGAGGACCTGTACCTTGACCGGCTTCATTAGAATAGATACCACGCTTAACACCCCAAGCAATTGCAGCACCAAAACCTGCTTGGGCTGTAAATGCATCACCAATAATAAGCGAGAAAATACCTGGTACTTTGTCTATATTTAAAAATACGATAATTAAGGCCAGTACGATGTAACCAAGCGCCATAAATGGCACTACAATTTGCGTAAAATTAGCAATGCGCTTTATACCACCAAAAATAATAAACGCTAAAACAATAAGAATAATGGCCAACGCAACCAGTTTAAAACTGCCTACGTCACCAAAACTTGTAGACACCATAGTGCCATCGCCAAATACTTGAGTGAATGCGTTGCCCACAGCATTTGCTTGCACGCCCGGCAGGAAAACCCCACACGCTATAATTGCCGACACAGCAAATAATACAGCCAGCCATTTTTGCCCTAAACAACGATCAAAATAATACGCTGGACCACCGCGGTATTGGCCGTCTTCTTCTAATTTATAAATTTGACCTAATGTTGACTCCGCGTATGCAGTACTTGCACCTAAAAAAGCAACAACCCACATCCAGAAAATAGCGCCAGGGCCACCAAAACCAATTGCGGCTGCAACACCGGCAATATTACCAACCCCTACTCGCCCAGATAATGAAACAGCAAGAGCTTGAAAAGATGAAATCCCTTTTTCTGAGGTGTTAGGGCTAAATAATAGCTTACACATTTCTTTAAAATGTCTAACTTGAGCAAATCGAGTTAGTACGGAGTAAAATAAACCTGCGCCTAGGCATAAATAGATGAGTGCATCACTCCAAACAACATCATTAACGGCGCTTACAAAAGCTTCCATGAACATCCTCACAGTTATATTTATTATTATTAATTACCATACTCTGCTACTCAGAATACCTGTCATAAGCTTTACGAAATAAGGGATTAATCTTTTCCGTCTTTCTTATTGCTCAATCGATATTAACTTAAGTACCCAATATTGTTAACAGTTAATTTTCAAAACAACTTATTGTTGATTTATATTAAGTCTTCCAGAGCAACGTTTAACTAAGTGCAAATTGATTTAGACTATATGGTATTAAATCTGTCGAGAAGGTGTATTGAAACGTTTTAGTGCTGTGGTGGGTAAATGATTCTTATTTTTTGGTACGGTTGGTTTAGCTAAAAGTAAAAAGGGTATCAATATTATTGATACCCTTTGAAACAAACGTTTTATCTTAAGTTGTCTACAACATTAACAATGGCTGCTAAAGTATCTTGTCCAAATTGATATGAACGACGATCTGACCAACCATAATCTGGATCGGGTAAGTCATTATTATCTTTAAATGGCATTTCAACTGTGTAAGTTAGTGCTTTAAATTCTTCTGCTGTCGCTGATGAACCTACTGTTAAATTAGCTTGACCTGGTTCGTCTTTATCGTAGCCATGGGTATCTTGAAACTCTGGAGTAATAGTTAAAAGCGCGGCTTTAAAGCTATCTTCTAGGCCTTTTAGGCGTGCATCATAGCTTGGTATGCCTTCGCTACCGGCAACAAAATTATATGGAATGGCTTCATCACCATGAATGTCTAGGTGCATGTCTAAGCCGGCTTCGCGCATTTTATTAAGCACTAAGTAAACTTCTGGGCTGTTTTCCATGCTGGGTGTTTGCCATTCACGGTTTAAATTAACCCCTTTAGCATTAGTACGTAAGTGACCACGTGCACTGCCATCTGGATTCATGTTTGGCACGATATAAAATACCGCTTTTGATAGTAAGGCTGCTGCATGAGGGTCTTCATCATCAAGTAGCTTGTGTACTAAGCCTTCTACAAACCACTCTGCCATTGTTTCACCTGGGTGTTGACGAGCAGTGATCCAAATTACTTTTTTATCGGCGCTTGGCTGACCAATTTTAAGCACGCTCATGTCACGCCCATCAAGCGTTTGACCTAGTGTTTCTAGTTGGCAAATTTCTTGGCTTTGCGCCCATGCTAATAAGTCTAAATGACGATCGTAGCTGTAGGGTGCAAAGTAGGCGAAGTAAACGCTGCTGCACTCAGGCTCAAGCTCAAATGTTAATGTGCCATTTTCATACGAAGACGGTACACGGAACCATGTTTGACGGTCGTATGAAGCAACAGCTTGGTAGTCTACCCAACCATCAGGGTATGCAGACTTATCAAGATTATTAATATTTAACTGATGAAGTTGATAAGGCGTTGTTTCAAGGCGAAAGTGAAACCACTGATAAAACTCAGACTGGTGATCTTTATTAATTTCTAGCTGAATATTTAACGGATCGGTGGCTTCAATAACTTTAATATTACCACTGTCGAAATTGCTACTGATTTTCATTACAACAAACCTATTAGTTAACTGTGTGTCTTTGACTAAGGCATTTAGCCAAGAGGTAAATACGTGTCACTGCACTTTAAAAGTGTATAAACGCGTACCCAATTTAATAAAGCGTACCATAACCGCTTCACTTTAAAAATCTTCAGACCTAAAAAAGCCAGCAAGTGCTGGCTTTTCTTAATAGCTCATGTGTTTATCGAGGTAAACTTGGGAATGAGACTTCTGCCATGTCGCGCATACAGCGAACTACCTGACAGCTATAACCAAACTCATTGTCGTACCATACGTAAAGTACAACACGGTTATCATCAACAATCGTTGCTTGAGAATCAACAACACCTGCGTAACGGCTACCCACTAAATCGGTAGAGACGATTTCAGTTGATGCTGTGTAATCGATTTGATCACGTAGGTCTGAGTGAAGTGCTGTTTCACGTAAAAACGCATTAAGCTCTTCAACCGTTGTGCTCTTTTCAAGATTCAAGTTTAAGATAGCTAATGATACGTTTGGTGTAGGTACACGGATTGCGTTACCTGTTAGTTTACCTTCAAGCTCTGGTAATGCTTTAGAAACCGCTTTCGCTGCACCTGTTTCAGTGATAACCATGTTTAACGCCGCAGCACGACCACGACGTTCCGCTTTGTGGTA
This sequence comes from Pseudoalteromonas sp. 23_GOM-1509m, assembly GCF_000518425.1. Lineage (NCBI taxonomy): Bacteria > Pseudomonadati > Pseudomonadota > Gammaproteobacteria > Alteromonadales > Pseudoalteromonadaceae > Pseudoalteromonas > Pseudoalteromonas sp. 23_GOM-1509m. The sequence continues at coordinate 8,264 of NZ_KI912435.1, read as the reverse complement.
GTTATCAATTAAGTTTTGGTCATTAGTGTATGAGTGAACTGTTTCAACATGGCCATTCTTAATACCAAACTGATCGTTTAATGCTTTAAGTGTTGGCGTAATCGCATTGGTTGTACAACTTGCTGCACAGACAATTTTGTCTTCCGGTAAAATATCTTGGTTGTTTACACCGTAAACGATATTTTTAATATTACCTTTAGCAGGCGCTGTTAATAATACTTTTGCAGCCCCTTTAGATTCTAAATGCTGACCAAGGCCGGCTTCATCTTTCCAGATACCTGTGTTATCAACGACTAATGCGTTTTCGATGCCGTAGGCGCTGTAATCAACTTCACTTGGCGAGTTAGCGTAGATAACTTGAATGTAGCTACCGTTCGCTTTAATTGCATTACGCTCTTTATCGATGGTGATAGAACCATTAAATGGACCATGGATAGAGTCACGACGTAATAAGCTTGCACGTTTCTCTAAATCGCCATCTTTACCGCCACGCACAACAATAGCGCGAAGGTTTAAATCGGCATACGGGCCTGACTTTTCTATTAACAAACGTGCTAATAAGCGACCGATACGACCAAAACCATAAAGTACAACGTCACGTGGTGCTTTTGGTTTAGAGTCAACAATTTCAGCAAGTTCATCTTTAACAAACTCTTCTACTGAACGACCATTCGCTGCATCTGTGTATAAATAGCTGTATGCTAATTTACCAATATCGATACGGGCAGAATTTAATTCCATTTTGCTGATAGCTTCTAAGAATGGGAAGCTTTCACGTAGGCGCAGTTTAGTCCCTTCAAATTGAGCTACTGATTTGTGAGACTTGATAATATCAATAGTGCTTGAATTTACTAATGGACGGCCGTAAACAGCGATTTCGATACCACGATTACGGTACAATTTACCAATAATAGGCTGCATGCTTTCTGCGTAATCTTGACGTTCTTGCCAGCTACTTGTGTATTCTAACTCGTGAGATGAGGTCATTTTTTTTACCTAATTAAACAATTTTGAACGGATAGCCTAAGAATGCATCGAATTTTGAGAGCAACGCATTCCTTCGGGCAGGCCTATTCTAATTTAATCTCATTTTATTCTCTACTGTTAGAGACTAAAGTTTAGGCTAGAATAATACTATATGAGGGTCTGTTGACCTTTGCGGATTAAAATTTGTTCAAACTAGGGACAATTTAATCGCGGCGCGAGGTTTGTAACCTAGTGGGCTAAGTAAAAACCGAGCAAAGCTTCCGCGTCCTGCTCACGCCCCTTACCTACATCCATGTAGGCAACAAAGAGTAAATCACCCCTAGGCAGAACCCTTCGGGCAGCGCCTGTTTGGCATTGATGCAACGTTATCGCCTATTTATGGGGAATAACCACACCGCATAGGCTCTGCCTTGTCTCAATACCAAACAGACTGCTGCAAATTCAACCTTGAAAGGTCAACAGACCCTAATAATTTGAGAGACTCAGATGGCTTTTAAGCGCATAACCCTCGCCTTTGCAATGTTGCTTACAGGCTGTGAAGAATCTTTAACCGTTGAAGATATTTGCGTTCAATCGCCGGCCATGTGTAATGATCTTAACCAAGATAGTCACTGTAAAGCGCAGCGAGAACGTACTATTTTTTCTCGTCACCTTGAATCTTTACAACCAACCGATGAACGCAAATATCAATTACTTAAAGCGTTTGAGCATTACAATCAATGTATTGCTTTGGCAGCCAACATTCAGCACATAAAACTAAAAAGCAAAACCACGGCTCGCCGACGTGCCCATTTAACGAGCATGAGGGAAATAGCGCGGATTTATCAACAGACAAAACACACCAGCCACCCGGGCTTGCTTTATTATCATTGGTCAAGAAACAATGACGAAAGTGCATTAACACGTTTGCTCGCTTTAGAACATACTGCAGAAGTTGAACAAAGTGCTGAGATGCAATTTTACTTGGCGTCTTATTACATTAAGGTTGATGAAGAAAAAGCGATTAATTTTTTATACAACACGCTAGCGCTGAATAAAGCCAAGCATGAACCGAACCCTGAAATATATATGTCTTTGATCAGCCTGTTTTATAAACATCAACAATATAAACATGCTTATATTTTTGCCAAAATAGCTCAGCTCTCTGGTATTGAACATATTGATATACTGTTAATTGAGCAGCAGTTAATAGCACAAGGAAAGAATTTAGAGAGTTTAGATAGGTTAGCCGAGCAGACTTTGCAGCAAATAGATCAAGGAACGTTTATTTCCCCCCGGAAATAATAAAACAGATACAAAAAAGGCAGCTTACGCTGCCTTTTTGTTTATTTTTTGCTTGTGCCTACTTCGACACGGGTTTTTAACTTTTGCCCCGGTCTAAAGGTAACCACGCGACGTGCTGAAATTGGGATATCTTCTCCCGTTTTCGGATTACGTCCCGGCCTTTCTTTCTTATCTCGAAGATCAAAGTTACCAAATCCAGAGAGCTTAATCTGCTCGCCTTTTTCAAGCGCTGAGCGGATTTCTTCAAAAAACGCTTCAACTAAATCTTTGGCATCTTTTTTATTGATCCCGAGCTTTTCAAATAGGTGTTCAGCTATGTCGGCTTTAGTAAGCGCCATATCTAGTCCCTCAACGATGCATTAAACTTTTCGGCCAGTGCGGCCACCACGTTATCAACTACCTGATTGATATCTTTCTCTTCGAGTGTTCTATCAACCGCTTGCAGTGTTAGAGCAATCGCCAAACTCTTATAATTTGGCTCAATACCTTTGCCCTTATACACATCGAATAAGTTTAGGTCAACCAATTGATTTCCGCCAACTTTTCCGATGACGTTTAAAATATCACCTATTTTAACGCTGTCTTGTACTAAAATAGCGATGTCGCGGCGATTTGATGGGAATTTAGACACCCCAACAGCCTGCGGTAAATTTCTTTTTTCTAATGCCGACATTTCAATTTCAAACACAAAAGTAGCGTTATTGATATCTAACGATTTTTGCGCTTGAGGGTGTAATGCACCAAAGAAACCTACTTTTTTTCCATCAACATAAATAACGGCTGATTGACCAGGATGAAGGCCATCTGATTGCTCGGCTTTAATTTCAAAGCGGCTAACATCATTGGTAATAGCAAGTAATGCTTCAACATCCCCTTTTAGGTCGTAAAAATCAACGTTACGTTTTTCTTCAACCCAATGTTCGCCATGCACAAGCCCGGTAATAACACCACCAATAACCGGCACTTGGTAAACGCCATTTTCTGCGCTTTCATCGCTGATAAATTTAAGGCCATGTTCAAATAAGCGAATACGTGGTTGCTGGCGGTTTTGGTTATAGGCAACAGATGCTAATAAGCCAGGCATTAAACTTACACGCATCGCTGACATTTCAATTGAAATTGGGTGCGGCAATACCAATGCATTACACTCAGGGTGTAAAATAGCTTGCGCTTTAGGATCAACAAAACTGTAAGTAATGGCTTCTTGATAGCCACGGGTTACTAGCGCATTACGAAAACGGCTCAGTGCAACAGTTGACTCATCATGTGTGGTCATTTTAAGTTTTGCAGTTGGTGCCACATTAGGAATACTGTTGTAACCGTATACACGTGCTACTTCTTCAATTAAATCTTCTTCAATACGAATATCAAAACGGTAGCTTGGTACATCAGCGCTCCAGCTATCATTGTCAAATTTAACATCAAGACCTAAACGCGTAAGTATATCGGTTACTTTAGCATCGTCAATGTGATGACCAATAACACGGTCTAAACGTGAACGACGTAAACGTACTTCAGTTACTTTTGGTAGTTTATCTGCAGCAACAGCTTCAACGATTGGACCTGCGTTACCACCTACAATCTCCAGAAGTAACGCTGTAGCGCGCTCCATGGCATCGTGTTGTAGTGCAAAGTCGACGCCACGCTCATAGCGATGAGATGCATCAGTGTGCAAACCATAGCTGCGTGCTTGTCCTGCAATAGCCACAGGGTTAAAGAATGCGCTTTCTAACAGGATATCAGCTGTTTTGTCAGTAACGCCAGATTGCTCACCACCAAAAATACCAGCAATGGCTAGCGCTTTATGATGATCGGCAATCACTAATGTCGATTCATTTAATTTAGCCGTATTACCGTCTAATAAAACCAGCTCTTCACCTGGGGTTGCACTACGTACTTTAATTCCACCATCAATCGCATTTAAATCAAATGCATGCATTGGGTGGCCAAGCTCTAATAATACAAAGTTAGTCACATCAACAACCGGATCGATTGAACGTACACCACTACGACGTAGCTTTTCAACCATCCATAATGGCGTCTCAGCGTCTAGGTTAATGCCCTTAATAACACGCCCTAAATAGCGAGGACAGGCATCATCGTTAACCAACTCAATTGATACTTTGTCTTCAATTGTCGGGGTTACCGCTGGAATGCTTAATGTATTTACATCAATACTGTTAAGTACGCCGACTTCGCGGGCAAGCCCTTTAATACCTAAACAGTCGCCACGGTTAGGCGTTAAATCTACGTCAATAATGTTGTCATCAAGCGCTAAATATTCGCGTAAATCGGCACCAATAGGCGCATCAAGAGGCAATTCCATAATGCCATCGCCTTCTTCACTAATACCTAGCTCATCAAACGCACATAACATGCCGTGTGAAGGCTGACCACGGAGTTTGGCTTTTTTAATTTTGAAATCGCCTGGTAACACTGCGCCAACAGTGGCAACTGCAACTTTAATACCTTGGCGGCAATTTGGTGCACCACAAACAATATCAAGCAGTTCATCACCACCAACATTAATTTTTGTTACACGTAGTTTATCTGCATCAGGGTGTTGGCCACACTCAACCACTTCACCTACCACAACGCCATTAAATTTGGCTGCTGCCGGCTCAACGCCATCTACTTCTAAACCAGCCATTGAAAGCTGTTCCGAAAGAGCTTGCGTATCAATTGCAGGATTTACCCACTCTCTTAACCACTTTTCACTAAATTTCATTTTATCTCTTCACTCTTAACGGAACTGGTTTAGGAATTTTAAGTCATTTTCGAAAAACGCACGTAAATCGTTTACGCCGTAACGCAACATGGTTAAGCGCTCAACACCCATACCAAAAGCGAAACCTGTGTATTTTTCAGGATCGATGCCTACAGACTTAAGTACGTTAGGATGAACCATGCCGCAGCCTAATACTTCTAACCATTTACCGTCTTTACCCATCACGTCCACTTCGGCTGAAGGCTCTGTAAACGGGAAGAATGAAGGACGAAAACGAATTTCCATGTCTTCTTCAAAAAAGTTACGTAAAAAGTCATGTAAAATACCTTTAAGCTCAGTGAAGCTTACATCAGTATCAACCATCAACCCTTCCACCTGATGGAACATAGGCGTGTGTGTTTGGTCGTAGTCATTACGGTATACACGCCCTGGCGAAATAATACGCAGTGGCGGTTGCTCAGTTTCCATAGTACGAATTTGTACACCACTGGTTTGAGTACGTAAAACCAGCTTAGGATTAAAGTAAAAGGTATCGTGATCGGCGCGAGCTGGGTGATGCTCTGGTATATTTAACGCATCAAAGTTATGAAAATCATCTTCAACTTCAGGGCCTGATTTAACAGCAAAGCCAAGTTCACCAAAGAAGCTTTCAATACGCTCAATGGTGCGAGTTACTGGATGCAAACCACCCGATGGCATAACACGCCCAGGTAAAGTTACATCGATTGTTTCTGCCGCTAGTTTTTCTTCTAATGCTTTACTTGCTAACAATTCACGCTTGTCATTAATCGCAACTTGCACGTCTTGCTTAGCTTGGTTAATTACTTGGCCTGCTTCTTTACGTTCTTCAGGGGCAATTTTACCTAACGTTTTAAGTAAGCTGGTAATTTCGCCTTTTTTACCAAGATAGTTAACCCTGATCTCTTCTAGCTGCGCGATTTCACTGGCACTGGCTACCGCCTCAAGTGCTTGCGCTAATATGTTTTCTAAGTTCATTCGATACCTGATCTTTCACAGAAGGTGATTACAATTTAGTTAGCTAATGATAACTGAAAGCAGGGTCTAGATTCTAGACCTACTACAGCTTTAGCGTTGATTTTATAAAAGGAATAGTCAATTTTCGTTGTGCAGCCATGGATGCGTGATCTAATTTGTCTAATACATCCAATAAAGCACGCATATCACGACTCAAACGCGTTAATAAAAATCGCGCACATTCATCGCTCAGTTCAAGCCCACGCATATTTGCACGCTTAACCAGCGCCTGTGCTTTATCATCGTCACTCATAGAACGAATTTGAAACGTAGTGCCCCACTTTAAACGGGATTCTAAGTCGGGCAAGCTAATATTAAGCATGTTAGGCAGTAAATCGGCAGTCACTACCAGCATTTTATTAGGCTCATTAAAGCGATTAAAAAAGTTAAATAACGCTTTTTCCCATGCATCATTGCCTGCTACCAAGTGCACATCATCAATACACAATACATCCAATGCTTCAAGCCCATCTAAAACCATTGGTCCAAAATGAATGACCTCGCGCATGGAAAGCAGCATATTAGATAAGCCACACTCTTGTGCCTGAATACAAGTGGCATATAGTAGGTGAGATTTACCAGAATCTCCTAAGCCACACAAATAGGTATACTGAAAAGAGTGAGCAAGCTTAGAAAAGCTATCTTTGAGATGATTTACCTCAAGTGAGTCTTCACCGCCAAAGTAGGATGCAAATGTTTCATCGTCCGGTAAAGTAACCGGCAATGCCATTTGTATTGGCTCTTGAGTTAGCATTAATTTACAACCCATTGATACTCTAGGCTTTGCTCATCAACTATGTGATAAAAAGCACGAGGATCAACATAGTCTTTAAAGGCGTTATCCAGGCCAAGGGCTTTTTTAAGGTCACTCACAGTCCCCGTATGATGAAGCTCAAACTCAACCGAATCGGGTGTTTTGCGTAAAATAACAGCTTGAGTTACTACGCTTAGATTCATTAAGCGGCGCTTAGCCAATTCAATATCAACAAAGCTCTCAGTCCCTTTTAAAGTTAAATTGGCAGTACGCTGCTCATAATAAGCATTAGGATCAATCGCATATTCACCAGCTAAACCTTGTGCTAAATCATCAATCATTTGCGCAACAATTTGCTGTCTATAGCCAGTGATACGGTTAGATTCAAACATTTCATCATTGGTAAAGCGCCAATCTAGTACCCAATTATCAGAGTTAAACGCTTGATACATTCTAGCAGTAATACTTCGCTCAGCACTGTAGCGTTTAGATGCCTCTTCTACAGGCCCAGAAAAATTTCCCCAAACTTCAGGGACACCAACAAGCCGTCTGTCTTGTAAATCTAGTAAAGGCACAACAACCGGTAAACCGCGGCGGCTTGCTTTGTCGTAAATCAGTTGCTCTAACTGAGGATAACTCTCTTGAGTAACCAGCTCTCGCTGCCTGTTATCTTCAATGCCTAACCAGATAGCAACCAGTGGACGTTGAGCTCCCCACAACGGCAAATTAAGATCTTTTATTAGTGCATTGATCTTTCGCGCTTCAAATTTAACTAGTAACTTAAGCGTTCCAGGAATACGCTCATCGTATTCAAATTTCAGCATATAATCAGATATATCTTTGGTGCGTTGCTGTGCTATCTGATTTTCATCTGCACTTTTATCACCACTCACTTTTACTAGTACGTTAAGAAGCGCTTTGCGACTAGCGTCTAAACGCGCATCACGAGATTTATCTTCTACAACCAAAATATCTTGATATAGATCAGTTACTTCAACTGCAGATACAGAAACACAAAAGAAAATGGATAAGGCGCTAATTAATAATCTATACACAGGCAAATCAATATTGGTTTTAAACTGTTTTGATCCTAAATCAAAGCCACTAACAAAGCAAAATTATATTTTTCTCAGAAACGAACACCGTTAAGCTTGCTTTAATAATATAAAAACTCAAAGTAAGCTGCGGCTCATTTGAGTCTGTTTGCTACTTCTTAGCAACAGCGCATGGCAAAACAGCGTTGAGAGTCATAATGAAAGCATGCAGGTAGCTTTTGGCTATTATTTTTTCCTTTTAACTAGTGCATTTCACCTTGCACCTTTATTTTTCACTTTTCTGCAGACGTAAAAAAGCCCGACTATTTCTAATCGGGCTTTCTCTAATTTGGAGCCTGGTAGTGTCGTGGTGCCCACAGCGGTAGAGAGCCACATAGCAAATGTATAGAGTCGGCATTAGGCGCTTATTATTTTCCTTTTA